>NZ_JBAVZJ010000103.1:0-6785 GCF_049588695.1 Robiginitalea sp. | reverse complement strand
GGATTGGGGGTTTTTGAGAATTTTCAATAGTCTATTTTAAAAAACTACTGTGCTCCTAAAACGCCTGTAGAAAATGGATATGATAATTCTAACTGATCTTGTTTGTGATTAAGACCTCTTAGCAAATCCATAACCCTGGGGCAAATCGAGGGCAATGCGGCGTCCCCCTTCCCGGATCGAACGATAAATAGCCTCCACAATAACCATATCCCTCCTGCCCATCTCCCCGGGCGCGAGATTCGGACTTCCAAAAAGGATGTGTTTGGCAAAATCGTCCATTTGTAATTTTTGCTGGCTTTCATGGGGAAAAGAGATCGGGCCTTCTGAGCTTTGACCGCTCAACGGCCCATAATTGTTGGCGGGGTTGAGTTCAAACCATCCCCCGCTCCCCGAGGCGTACAGCCGGTTGGCATTTGCGTTGTGAGAAGTCATCATTTGGGCTACTGTACCCCCCGGAAACTCGAACTGGGCGGTAATAGTTTCATCGGTATCTTTAAAATAGTCCGGCCGCGTACTGAATTCCTGGGCCGATACACTCACCGGGTTCTTTCCACATCCGTAAATACAACTCTGGATGGAATAAACCCCCATATTCATAAGGGCCCCACCCCCCGATAAGGCTTTATTCAATCGCCATTGATCCGGATTCCCTCTCGACATATAGGCCGCATCAGCCGACACAAAATTGATGTCCCCTATAGTATTTTCCCGAACCATACGCTGAATCTCCCGGGTATACGGTTCAGAATGAAGCCGGTACCCCACTCCAAGGGTAACGCCTGCGGCCTTACAGGCTTCGATTATCGCATCGCACTCGGCAACTGTCATCGCCATGGGCTTCTCACAGATAACATGTTTGCCCGCCTTTGCCGCCCGTATCGAGAATTCTGCGTGCATGCTATTGGGCAGTACAATATATACGATATCAACATCATCATCTTCAGCAATGCGGTCGAAGGTTTCGTAGGTATAGATGTGGGTAGGGTCTATGCCGTATTTTTTTTGCCATTGTACCTCTTTAGACGGGGTACCCGTCACTGCACCGGCCAGATAACAGTACTTCGTCTCCTGGAGGGCTGGTGCCAGTTGATATGTGCTATAACTACCCAGGCCCACCAGGGCGATTCCCAGTTTCTTCTTTTGAATACTTCCTCCTGTAGCCGAAAAAGCCGGGGCAAATGCCGTTGTAAGAAGCCCTCCTACAGTACCTCCTGCAAGTGTTTTCCCAAATGTTCTGCGACTGATTCCCTCCATGTTTCCCTTTTTAAACAAGTTACGGAATTTAGCGGAAGTGGGAACTGCATCTAAAAGCCTGAATTTTTCAAAGTCAGGGGAAGGATACATTTTAAAATGCTATTTTTAAGGCACACAAACGTTAACTACATGCTGAAATCATTAAGGGGGATGCTCCTGGCATTCCTGATCTCCTTTTCCGGATTCCTGACCGCACAAGAACGCAAGCTCCCGATCGATACAACCGTTGTAACCGAACATAGCGTAACCGTTAATGGAGAGCGATTCGCTTACAAGGCGGAAACGGGCACACAACCTGTATGGGATGAGATGGGGAAACCTATTGCAGCCCTGCACTACACCTATTATACCCGCAATGACGTCAAAGACAGGTCTTCCCGCCCGCTATTGATTTCCTTTAACGGCGGGCCCGGCTCGGGATCCGTTTGGATGCATCTCGCCTATACAGGTCCACGGGTGCTCCGCATCGACGATGAAGGTTACCCGATTCAGCCCTATGGCGTAAAAGAGAATCCGTTCTCAGTGCTGGATGTATCTGATATCGTCTATGTGAACCCTGCCAATACAGGGTATTCCCGTACCATTCCCGAAACGGGGAAAGAGGTCGACCGGGAGAAATTCTTTGGAATTAATGCGGATGTAAAATACCTGGCCGAATGGCTAAACACCTTCGTCACCCGGCACAACCGATGGAACTCACCTAAATATATTATAGGTGAAAGCTATGGGGGCACCCGGGTCATGGGATTGTCCCTGGCACTCCAGAATCAGCAATGGATGTACCTGAACGGGGTAATCATGGTTTCTCCTGCAGATTATAAAGTAATCCGGGTAGGCGGGCCCGTAAGCAGTGCAATGAACCTCCCTTACTACACAGCAGCGGCGTGGTATCAGAAGGCCCTCCCCCCTGCCCTTCAACAGAAAGACCTGCTGGAAATCCTCCCTGAATCTGAAGAATTTACAATTGACACCCTTATTCCTGCTATTGCCAAAGGTGGTTTTATCCCAGATGCTGAACGCGAGGCAGTAGCCGAGAAAATGTCTTATTACTCGGGACTTTCGAAAAAAGAAATCCTCCAGCATAATCTGGACGTACCCACCTCGTATTTCTGGAAAGCCCTGTTGAGGGATCGCAGTGGATACACCATCGGGAGGCTGGACAGTCGATACCTTGGAATGGATAAGTCGCTTACGGGCAACAGGCCCGACTATAACTCTGAACTGACTTCCTGGCTCCACAGTTTTACTCCTGCCATCAATTACTACCTGCAGGAAGAACTGAAGTTTAAAACAGATATTAAATACAATATGTTCGGGCCCGTCAGGCCCTGGAACAATGAGAATGACGATACCCGGGACAACTTGCGGCAGGCCATGGCTCAGAACCCCTATCTGAATGTCCTGGTTCAATCGGGGTATTACGACGGGGCGACGACGTATTTTAATGCGAAATACACCATGTGGCAGGTTGACCCCAGTGGCCGGATGAAGGATCGGTTCGAATTCAAAGGATACAGGAGCGGACACATGATGTACCTCAGACGCGAAGATCTCAAACAAGCCAACGAAGACCTGCGAAATTTTATTTTGAGAACCACCACAAAGGGCGAAAGCGCCAAATACTAATTAGAAATGAAAAAATTACTGTTCTTGCTGCTTATCCTGCCTTTAACCGGAGGCCTTCTGGCCCAGGACATTCCCCCTAAAGACTGGCAGATCGAAACGGCCCTTATGGCTGTGCCTTCAGACTATCGGGAAGGGGCGGCAGTCTATGGGTACGATGCGTCAGGGGCCTTTACCAAACTCCGGGAGGGGACAAATGACTATATCGCCCTGGCCGATGATCCTACACGGGAAAACTTCTCAACCGCGGCCTACCACAAAGACCTGGACCCCTTTATGGCCAGGGGGCGCGAATTAAAGGCAGAAGGGAAATCCGGGGATGAAATTTTTGAAATCCGGGAAGCGGAAGTTCGGGCGGGAACCCTTGCATTACCGGACAAAACAACATTGTGCGTCTTTACCGGAAAAGTGAATCCTCAGACCAGGGAAATCGAAGACCCGTATGTGCGCTATGTGTTTTATATGCCTTTTGCCACCGGGGAATCAACGGGTCTCCCGACCACTCCAACGCCTCCGGGACACGCCTGGCTTATGAATCCCGGGACGCACCGGGCACATATTATGATCACCCCTCCTAAAGAAAACTGAGGGGCCCTGGACAGGATTTGGGATCAGGTCATCTCTTTATCGATCCCCCTGCTGAAAACTATATTGCTCCAATATGAGAAAGTGCCACTTTCTGATACCTTGTATACTACTGATGCTATCGCTATTTCAAACGAAGATCACTAACGCCCAGGACTGGGCTAATCTGAAAGCATTCGAACAAGCCAATAAGTCGCTGGGCACGCCAGAAACCGGTGAAAACCGGGTGGTGTTTATGGGAAATTCCATCACCATAGGCTGGAGCGCAAAAGTGCCAGAATTCTTTAACGACAAACCTTATATCAACAGGGGTATTAGCGGGCAGACAACGCCCCAAATGCTCCTTCGCTTCCGACAGGACGTCATTGACCTGCATCCAAAAGTCGTGTTGATTCTGGCCGGGACTAACGACATTGCCGGGAATACCGGGCCCATGAGCCTTGAACAGATAATGGATAATATATCCTCTATGGCCGAACTGGCCCGGGCCAATGGCATTGAACCGATTCTTTGTTCTGTTCTTCCGGCAGAGCGATACCACTGGAAACCCGGTAAAAAGCCAGATGAAAAAATACCCTTGCTCAATACAATGATTCGGCAGTACGCCCATAAGAAGGGCTTGATTTACCTGGACTACTTTGGCGCCATGGCCAATGATAAAATGGGTTTGGATAAGAATCTCGCAGAAGATGGAGTGCACCCCACCCGAAAGGGCTATCAGATTATGGGGCCCCTTGCTGAAGCCGCCATTTTACAAGCTCTGGAGCGTCGCCCTTGAATTTATGGCCGCAAAAGCCCCTATCATAAGGCCCCAGGTTAGCATCTTAATGCCATTTAAGAACACCAGCGCCTACCTTGAGGAATGTCTGACCTCCATCACCGACCAAAATTTTGAAACCTGGGAACTCCTCGCAGTCGATGATCATTCGAGCGATTCCAGTCTTGCCATACTTACCGAATGGGCTGCACATGATTCCAGAATTCGCGTTTATCCCAATCAGGGCCGCGGAATTATACCGGCACTGAAAACCGCCTATGCCCACAGCCGTGGAAGGTTGATCACCCGTATGGATTCAGACGATCGAATGGCTCAGGGACGGCTTGGGGAAATGGCGGGCCAATTAGAGGCCTCTGGCCCGGGGCACATTGCGCTGGGGTTGGTAAAATATTTCTCAAATCGGGGGATTTCTGACGGGTATGCCCGCTATGAACGGTGGCTCAACCGCCTCACAATTGAAGGTTCCAATTTTAATGAAATCTATAAAGAATGTGTAATACCCTCTCCTTGCTGGATGGTACATCGACAGGATCTCGACGCCTGCGGTGCCTTTGCCCCGGAACGCTATCCCGAGGATTACGATTTGTGTTTTCGGTTCTATGCCGGGGGATTGACCTGCCTGCCGTCATCCAGGCTGCTGCACTATTGGAGGGACTACGATGAGCGCACATCCCGCACCTCTGAGCACTACGCACAGAATTATTTCCTGGATCTTAAAATAGACTATTTCCTGGAGTTGGATCGAGATGCCTCACGCCCCCTGGTCCTTTGGGGTGCGGGTTATAAAGGGAAGCACCTGGCCCGTCATCTTGTGGATAAAGGAGTTCATTTCCACTGGCTATGTGACAACCCGAAGAAAATCGGTAAAACAATCTACGGGGTGCGCCTTTCGCATTTTCAGGTACTGAAAAAAATGAAAGCCCCACAAAGCCTTATTACGGTCGCCAACGAAGTATCTCAGGAAGAAATCCGGCGATTCCTGACCGGGCGTAATCAGTTTTCAGAAAAAGATGCCTTCTTTTTTTGTTGATACACGAAGGTGTATTCTTAAAATTATTTCTGTTTCCTATTTGTCTTTTATATAGTCAACACTGTATTGTGGTCAACGAAATGGCTATATTTGATCAATTGTTATCCGCCTATGCAATTACAGTACCCGGAACTTCTTTGGGGTCTATTGCTTCTGATTCTTCCGATCCTGGTTCACCTGCTTCGGTTGCGCAGATACCGTAAAACACCCTTCACGAATGTGAAGGTTCTTCAAAAGATTTTTTCAGAATCCAACCGAAGCAGCCAACTGAAAAAGTGGTTGTTGCTCCTAATGCGCCTCGGGTTGATCAGTGCCCTGGTCATTGCCTTTTGCAAGCCATACATTCCTTCTGAAACCGTTGATAATAAGAAAGATATTGTTGTATATTTAGACAATTCATTTAGCATGCAGGCGCGATGGAAAAATTCCAATCTCCTGGAACACGCCGCTCAGGAAATCCTCCAGAATTTTCCTGAAGACCTGAGTTTCTCATTCCTCACACAATCCGAGAGTTTTACCCAGGTGGGTACGAAGGATTTGCAACAAAAGCTACTCAACCTGGAGTTTAGCCCGACCACATTAACCGCTGAAGAGATCCAACTGCGAACCGCAACCCTGTTTTCCGGCGTGGATTCCACAGAACAGGAACTCTGGGTCTTTTCTGACTTTACAGGATGGAACCCCCGGGCCTGGGAGAACTGGAATGGAACCAGGGTAAAAGCGATACCTTTGGAAGCCGAGGCTCGTAAGAATATTTCGATTGATTCTGCATTTATAGGACAATTGGGGCTGGAAACCCTTGATCTGATCGTTCATTTAACCTCCGATTCAGAACTGGACAATAGCGCCATCTCCCTTTATAACAAAGATGTTTTGATTGCAAAAACCGGGGTTGAACCACAGGCTGGAGGTGGCCTGGAAGCTCGGTTCACCATACCCGCAGATACTGAACTGGCAGGCACCCTGCAGGTTTCAGACACCGATTTGTTTTACGACAACACACTCTACGTCTCCCTGAGCAAACCCGGTAAAATCAGAGTGCTGAGCATCGGTACAGCCTCAGCAGATTATTTGGGTAGAATTTTCACTTCAGATACTTTTATTTTTTCACAATCCACGCTAAGAGAACTCGACTACAGCACCATAGAAGAACAACACCTCGTTATACTAAACGAACTGGAAACCCTTCCTGCCAGCCTGAACACGGCACTTAAGGATTTTGCAGAGCAAGCTGGCAACCTCATTGTGATTCCTTCCGAAAATGCTCAAACCTCCTCTTTTAATGGTTTTCTAAGAAGTTTTGGAGGTGGGCTGGGAGAACGCACCAATACCGAAACGCTCATTACTTCAATCCAATTTGAACACCCCGTTTTTAAGGATGTATTCGAGAGGGAAATCCAGAATTTTGAATATCCGAAAACTCGCATGCACTACGCTATCCAGGGTGCCTTTCAGCCGGTTATAGATTTCCAGGACGGCAGCCCCTTCCTTGCGGGCCGTGACGGGATCTACATC
>NZ_JBAVZJ010000102.1:0-9250 GCF_049588695.1 Robiginitalea sp. | reverse complement strand
GTACTGACCGGAGTAGCTTCGCTGCTCCAGAGTTCCTCCAGTCCTGCAAATGCAATTTTCATTACACTTACAATACCTGACGGCATTGGCGATCCGAAAGATACTAGAGCGCCGGAGTAGCTTCGCTGCTCCAGACTGTATCCAGTCCTGCAAATACAGTTTGCTTCGCCCGAGGCGAAGATGTCTTAAAAGCAGAAAATCTGCTCAAGTGAACTTGGCAGATTTTCTATTTTTAATCCATTATCAAACTGTTTTTGCAAACAGTGAGTGATCGTGGAGAATACCGGAGTCGAACCGGTGACCTCTTGCATGCCATGCAAGCGCTCTAGCCAGCTGAGCTTATCCCCCGAACTAGACCGCAAAAAAAAGACTATTTGGGGAGGTTTCAAAATACAGGCCTTATTTTATGTTCCTGAAATCGCGGATTATTATTTTCGGGCTATTTTAGAGGTCTAAAACTTTAAATTTTAAGTAGGATGGAAGCGTTAAATGGCAAAGTGGCATATATCACCGGGGGTTCTAAGGGCATTGGCCTGGGCGTCGCAAAAGAACTTGTAAAACAAGGGATGTATGTGGCGGTCAGCGGCCGGGGAGCGTCGGATCTCGAAAATGCGGTAGCAGAACTGGGTACTGAGAAGGCCATGGGAATCATCTCTGATGTGACCCGTCTTGAAGATGAGGAATCGGCCGTGGAAAAAATAATAAACCGCTGGGGACACCTGGACGTCGTAGTCGCGAATGCAGGCGTAGGGCATTTTGCGCCCATAGATAAGCTTAAAACTGAAGCGTGGTATCAAATGATGAACACCAATCTAAATGGAGTGTACCACACGCTGATGGCTTCTATGGATGCGTTGAAAGCCTCGAAGGGATACTATATTACCATTGCCAGCCTCGCAGGGACTAATTTTTTTGCCCAGGGTGCCGGGTATAATGCCACAAAATTTGGGGTAGTTGGTTTTACGCAAGCTGCAATGCTCGATCTCAGACCCCATGGGATCAAGGTTTCCACGATCATGCCGGGGTCTGTTTCCACGCACTTCAACAACCATTCTCCGTCCCCCAAGGACGCCTGGAAAATTCAACCCGGGGATATCGGCCATCTGGTCCGGGACCTGCTTCAGATGCACCCCAGGACCCTGCCCAGTAAAATTGAAGTTAGGCCCACGCGACCTGATTTAAAATAATCATGTTTCGTTTTCCCGGGGCATTATAGGAATCTCAGGGTTGAAGAGTTCAACCACGAGGGATTTGAGTATATCCTCAAACCGGTTGAGTACTTCGGGGGTAATCATTTCGTCCTGCTTGTTATGGGCCGTTTTAAAGCCAAACCATTGAAAACCTGCCCCCATCCGCTTAAAAGAAAACACACCGGCCTTAAATCCGGAAGGGGGAAGGGGCATTTCCTCCTGTAACAGCCAGGCGTAACACAATACCTGAAAGGCCTTGGATTTCCCGGGATCCTCAGAAAGGGTAACCCAGTCTGCGATCCTTAGATTTGAAGGTTCCACACGTCCTGTTTTGTAATCGATGATCTGCAGATCTCCATCGACGGTTTCAATCCTGTCTACTGTGCCTTTGATACGAACGGTACCCGGACAACCGGGAATGTCACCCAGTTCCCGAATCAGTTGTTTTTCTACTCCCAGTATCCGTACTTCCTGCCGGGTAATGCGCTTCCCTTCCAATTCGAGGAATAGATCGAGGTATTTTTCCATCACCCTGAGTGCCATCAGGTTTTTCCCCAGGAGATTACTCCCTTTGAGGTAGTGTTTATCAAAGGCTTCACGCAGAACTTCCCGGACCGCAGTTTTCATTTGGGCGATATGATGGGGTAGAAGGATTTCTTCTAAATAGGGGAGGTAGAGCTTTTCAAGGGTCTCATGAATGACGTTTCCGAAAGTATTGGGGGCGATGGTTTCTTCCAGTTCCAGGGTATCGCGAATGCCCAGGATGTTTTTCCTGTAAAACTCAAGGGGATCCTGAATATAGCGGCTGAGCGAAGTCGGGGAGAAGGCATTGGAGGCTTTTAAGGCGAGAAGTGCCAAAAGGGACGGGCTCTTATGAACTACTTTTGAAGGCGCCGGGGCAATTCCGGATTCCGGTGCCGCCAGATTACTCTGGACCGACCCGGATGTAACGGGATCGTTGCGCAGTTGATGTATGAACCGGCTGGGTTCGCCTCCATTCAAGACATCCGGTTCCGTATTGTATAAGAGGTAAATATTTTTTGCCCTTTGCAGGAGTCGGTAAAAGTGGTAGGTGTATACTGCATCCTTCTCTTTATAGGTTGGAAGGTCGAATTCTCGCTTGACCTCAAAGGGAATAAAAGAGTTATTTGATTTACCTGCGGGGAGTACTCCCTCATTAACAGAAGTGATGATCACAGTTTCAAAGTCGAGGCAACGGGATTCCAACATCCCCATAACCTGTAATCCTTCGAGCGGTTTTCCTTCAAAATCGAGAGTGTCCTCTTCCAGGAGTTGTTCATACAACATAAAAAGCGACGAGGTATCTGTGAGAAAGGGATACGTCTGATGTAACTCGGAGAGCTGGTTGAACAAAAGGTAAAAGTGTCTGAGGAACTCCAGGTTGACCGAATCCTGTGAATTCAGGTAAAGGCTCTGAAGCGCTTCCAAGAGCGCAATAAAACGGGAAATTAACGCTCCGGGATCAGGACTGGGTTGTACAGACAATAGCTGGCGGAGCGCTGCGGGAAACCCTAGCTTTTCAAAATCCGCATCGCCGAGATACGGTTTATTCTCCCGAACCATTCGTCCGGAAGCGGTGGAATGGGCAAACCCCAGGTTTAAGAACCACTCCTGTAGAAAGGGATTGGAAAAAAGGACTAAAACCTTCTTTGTAGCAATCCCTTTCCGACCTTTTTCTTTGAAAATCTGAAAAAATATGCTGAAAAGGTGTGCGAGGGAACTATCCTTTAATGGATAGCCCATGGTAATGTTTACCCCATTTAAAGATTCGGGTAGGCTGTGAAGTATTGGGTTTAGGAGGGTTTCATCCCCAAGGATCAGTGCGGTATTATCAAGTGCTTTTTCTTTTTCAAGAATATCCCCAACCAGGCCCCCGGCGAATTTGGCCTGGGCAATATTTTTTGGCAGACCGGTTATTTGAATGTTTTTGGCAGCATCAAAGAAATGATTCACACCTTTTGGGGCATTGTTTTTCAGATAGTCCCAGGATTTGAAGTGCGACCTTAGGAAGTACCCGGCATCATGCACCTGATTTTCGAGGTAATAGGAATCTGCATCCCAGAATATGTCCGCTTTCCCATGTTTGAGAATTTCGCGGATAATGTATTCCTCAGAGGCATTCAGGGCGTTGAATCCTGCAAAGATGTGGTAATAGGAGGCATTGTGCTCGAGATAGTTACTGACCTTTGTGGTGGCCTTCCGGTAGACTTGCCCCTGATACCCAAGGCCTTCTTTCTCGAGGCGCTCCCGAAACCTGTTATAAATGGGTAAAAGGGATTTCCAGAATTTTACCTGTTTGTCGATGAGCGGAGTGGAGGTGCCCTCCGGCGTCCAGTGCCTGATTTCCTGTAAAGATCCCAGGTAATCAAAGAATTCATTGGTATTGACCAGATACCTGTCAATTTCATTGAAATCCTGCAACAGCATTTGGCCCCACCGACTGAAATCGTAAAAGGATTCCTTTTGCAGGCCTTCTTCCCCTAAATACGCCGCATACAGGTCGAACATCAACCGGGTTGCAGACGCATACCGGATTTCAGAAATCTCTTCGACAAACGACTCTATACTCAGTATTCGGGGTGCGAAGGAAGGTTCTGTTGATTTTTGGGCAATGAGGTTTTTGAGAAAAAACCCGGCCCTTTTGCTCGGTAGCACAAAGAGGCATTGATCCGGAGTTTCCCGCCAGCCATCGAACTCCGCCAAAACCGATTCCAGAAATGTGATCACAGCCTAAAAGTAAAAAAAAGCCCCGGCATTACTGCCAGGGCTTTTTAAATATCAGAAGGTTTACTTCTTAGTTATTCGGAGTCTCTCCGTGGATTTCAACCCTACGGTTCGTTCTTCTGCCTTCGCTTGTGCCATTGTCGGCGATTGGGCGCTCTTCACCATATCCTACAGCAGACATCTTATCTGATGGGATGCCTTTTCCGATCAGATAGTTCATCACTGATTGGGCACGTCTTTCAGAGAGCTGCTGGTTGTATTCAGCCCTTCCTGAGCTATCGGTGTGACCTTCAATTCGGAAGTCGATATTTGGATAATCATCCAGGATGTCTGCGATGTTATCCAGAACGGCTTCAGACTCTTTCTTAATGGTAGCCTTGTTCAGGTCGAAGAGAATGGTCTTAGCGTAATCCAGAAGTGCTTTCCGAACTGCTTCCGTTACTTCAGGACAGCCATTATTGGCTACAGTTCCTACGAGGTCTGGGCAAAGATCATCTTTATCCGGAACACCGTCACCGTCGCGATCTGGCCAAGGGCATCCGTTGTTTTCAACAGGACCTGCCTCATTTGGACATTCATCATCTTTATCGGCAACACCGTCTCCGTCAGCATCAGGACAACCGGCCAGTGCAACGAGACCCGGAGTGTTAGGACAGGCATCGTCTTTGTCGATTACCGTGTCTCCGTCAGAATCAGGACAACCGTTGTATTCTGCTGGTCCGGGAGTGTTAGGACAGGCATCTTTAGAATCTTCGATACCATCTCCGTCGGAATCAGGACAACCGTTGAAAGCTTCAAGACCGGGAACTTCAGGACAGGCATCGTCTTTATCGTAGATACCGTCACCATCGGTGTCAGTTCCTCCGAAGCGGATAGAAATACCAGCCATGTGCTGGAAGTGGGTTACCCCATAATCTTCAAAAGTATGTTTGTAGGAAGATTGTACGGTAGCACCTAACCAGTCATTAAACCAGTAGTTGAATCCAAGCCCACCATTAACGGTTCCGGCCCCGATCTCATCTACCCATGTGTATCCCCCACCGATCTCGATAAACGGATCGAAACGTTTTCCTCTGAGGAAAGCGTATTTAATAGCTCCATCAACAGCATAGTGCGAAACGTCGTCTATCCTGGTGTCTCCTAATTTGTCGATTCGGTTCAGGGAACCTCGGACACCAACGGAGAATCCATCACCTACATAACGAGATAATCCCAGGTAGGAAACGGATGGCAGGATGTTCCAGTGGTCGTTTGCGTTAAAATACTCATCAAACAAACCCCCTGTTTCGTAGCTAGGAAGGAAAGAAGCAGGATCAGAATTTGTTGGAAAAACATCAATAGCGTTAATTCCAATTGTGAACTGCCACGGATTATCCTCATCCTGAGCTTGAATGTTGTTGACTCCTAAGAGAATAAGAGCAACAACTAATAATCTGCAAAGCTGTTTCATGTTCAAATTTTTAAGTTTAAGTGTTTATCAGACGCAAATGTAAGTTGTTAAGAATTATTAACAAAATCAATTTCCTATTTTTTGTTGCAATATTCGACGTCGTTATACCTTAATATATAAGTAATCTTTAAATGACCTTTAGTTCTTTACCGACTTCAGTAAATGCGGATATGGCCCTGTCCAGATGCTCCCGGGTGTGGGCGGCGGACAGTTGAACGCGTATGCGTGCTTTCCCTTTAGGTACTACGGGATAGAAAAAACCGATGACGTAAATCCCTTTTGCTAAAAGCGAATTGGCCATATCCTGAGAGAGTTTTGCGTCATAAAGCATAACAGGTACAATCGCGGAATCACCATCGATAATATCAAAACCTGCTGCTTTCATCCCCTTTTTAAAATACGAGGTATTCTCATCCAGTTGCTTTTTCAGGCTGTTGTCGTGCTTTAAAATATCAAAAACCTTTAGGGAAGCTCCTACGATAGCGGGAGCCAGGGAGTTCGAAAACAGATACGGGCGGGAACGCTGTCTGAGCATTTCGATGATTTCTTTATTTCCGGTCGTATAGCCACCCATGGCACCACCCATTGCTTTTCCAAGGGTTCCTGTAATGATATCGACGCGCCCCAGCACTCCTTTTTCCTCCAGGGTCCCAATTCCGGTTTCCCCGATAAATCCCGTGGCATGGCATTCATCGATCATCACCAGGGCATCGTACTGTTCGGCCAGGTCACAAATGTCGTCCAGGGGAGCCACAAGGCCATCCATCGAAAAGACACCGTCGGTAACAATAAGTTTAAACCGGGCTCCATCTTCCCCTGCTTGTTTTAACTGGGCTTCCAGGTCCTGCATGTCCCCATTGGCGTACCGGTATCTTTTGGCTTTGCATAAACGGACTCCGTCTATGATGGAGGCGTGGTTCAGGGCGTCTGAGATAATGGCATCTTCAGGACCGAGCAGGGGTTCAAAAACCCCTCCATTGGCATCAAAAGCGGCAGCGTAAAGGATCGTATCCTCTGTGCCGTAAAATTCTGCAATACGCTGTTCCAATTGCTTATGGATATCCTGGGTCCCGCAGATAAAGCGTACGGAGGACATCCCAAATCCGTGACTATCCAGCGTGTCTTTGGCAGCCTGAATGACTTCGGGATGAGCCGAGAGACCCAAATAGTTGTTCGCACAAAAGTTCAATACTTCTTCCCCGGTAGAAATCTTAATGACCGGTCCCTGGGGGGAGGTGATGATGCGTTCTTCTTTAAATAAACCTGCCTTTTTTATTTCTTCGAGTTCCTGCTCCAGGTGTGCTTTGATCTTTCCGTACATAGGTTATATAAATTCCGGTGTTATTAAATTTTCACTGATATAAACGATGACAGCGGCCTGGACAACGTACCCCATGGCCTGAATGGCCTCCCGGTACGCCCGTATCTGCATCCTGTGCTTCTCGTCCATCCGTCCTGTTTTATAATCCATAATCACGGCCTTCCCATTTGGGAAAACCAGACGATCGGGGCGTAAAATTACCCCATTTTTTAAAAAGATCTCCTGTTCATTTAAAACCCGTACGCCGGGTTCAAAAAAAGGAGACAACCGCGGATGTCCTACGACGCTTTCCAGACGCTGTTTAAGGATGGCGGACTCCCCAGTGCGTATCACCCCTTCTTCAATGAGCCGTGAGATAGCTTTTTCGACATCCGAAGCGTGGATGACCAGGCTGAGCGCATAGTGCAGGATGTTCCCGTACTCCATCGCCTGCGCCTGTTCTGTGTCCCGATACTTTTCCGGATGGCTTACCAGCTTCAGAGAGATTCGATCCCGGGCGGTATAACGATAAGATACAGGGATTTTCAGAGGACTCTGTTCGGAGACGTGATTCGGATCCAGGGCCCCGAAGGTGTAGACCGATTTGGAATCCACCCAAAGTCCTTTATCGGACAAGTAACGAGCGTAGATTTCTCCATAAGTCCTGGGTTCTTGTACCCCCGGCTTTTTCCCGGGGTCTTTACTGATGACGTATAAGGCTTTAATCGCCCGGGTATGGGCCACGTAAAGGAGGTTGTAGGCGTCCAGCTCCAGCTTTTCCTGCTCTTCCGAATAACGCTCAGGAGCAGGGGGGTCATAATTTAAGAGGGTTTTCTTTTTACTCACCAGGACAGCACTAAAACCGTTGTATTGCTCCGGGTTTACCGGCAACCATAATTTCGGATCTTTTTCATAGTAGATCTCCGAATTCGCAAAAGGGAAGAGGACCACTGGAAATTCCAAACCTTTAGATTTGTGGACCGTCATCAGGGTTATGGCGTTAAACCCTTCCGGTGCACTTATACTAAGTTTTTCTTCTTTGATTTTCCAGTACTCCAGAAAGGTTTGTATGGAAGGATCACGGTTTTGACCGATTTCATGAATGAGGTCCATCAGAAAAATAAGATAGGCATCTTTCTGACCGCCCAGGTCGAACTGGCGAATCGCATTTTCAACCACTTCATACACAGGTCTTAAGCGGTTTTGGCCTGGATAAAAATGGTAGGAGGACAATACTTCATCAATCGCATCCAGGTGTATTTGTATCCAGTGGTGTCGATCCTCTTGCGCCACACTGAGATATAAGAGCAGGTCAAAAATGTGGTTTTTATCTTCCGGAATCAGCAAATGTTTCAGGAGGGTAATCACAAATTGTACCCCGGGATGGTTCCTTAGCAATAAGGTCTCCGAAGAGCTGACGGGAATTCCCTCCTGCATCAAATGCTGTGAAATCATTACACCGTCTTTACCACGGCGTGTGAGAATACAAATATCCCGGTACGTATACCCCTTGTTAATAAGATCCTGAATAATCGCGTGGGTACGTATGGTATAGAGTTCATTCTGATTTTCTGCATCCGGGGGGATAAACTCCAGGTGTACCAACCCCTGAGAATCGTGATGGTACTCCTGCCTGTTGCCTTTGAGGAAAAGGTCTGAATAGGCCTTTCGGTTCATGAAGGCACTGATGTGACTAAAAAACGCATTGTTGAATTGAACAAGGGGTTTGTGGCTGCGGAAGTTTTTTGGGAGGGGCTGGTTTTCGGCCAGAACCGGAAAAGGATTCTCTACTCCATTGATCAGGTTCAAAAATTGCTCTGCCTTTCCACCTCTCCATCTGTAAATAGCTTGTTTTGCGTCCCCCACAAGGACAACTGACCCTTTCGCCCCCTGGTCGAATTCCCCTTCGATCGCATTGCTGACAAGGGGTACCAGATTATTCCACTGAAGCTGGGAAGTGTCTTGGAATTCGTCGATAAAATAGTGCTGATACCGCTCCCCCAGACGCTCATAGATATAGGGCGCGGGTTCGTCTGCTATTCCTTTGGCGATGGTCGTATTAAAGGCAGCTATGGGAAGGTACCCCTCCTCAATCCGAAGATTTTTGAGTTCTTGTTGCAGCAACCCCAAAACCGCGAAAGGAGCGATATTTTTGTAGGCATTAGCCATAAAGTCCCGATGGTGCAACCCCTGCAGGATTTTTTGAAAAAGAATGGCGAAGGCAGGTACCTGCCCATCCATAATTTGCTTTTTAGAAGGGGAAACCCTTCCCGGGTATAGCGGTTTGGATCCAAATTCCTCAATCCATTTGGAGTCCGTATTGAGATCGAATTGGCCTTCTGAGATTTTCAGGATAAAATTAGGAAAGGACTTTCTTGAGAAATCTGAAAACTCCAAACCATTCGACTCGATTTGTTCCAGGATTTCCTTCGCGGTATTTCGGAGCATTTTTTCCGTTTCATTGCCATAGTTTCGCAGGGTTTTTTTGAGCTGAAGAAAGTCTTCTATTTTCTTCTCTGAAAACACCTCCAATGCCTGGTAATGGGTTTCTTCAAATAGGAGCCT
>NZ_JBAVZJ010000101.1:0-2344 GCF_049588695.1 Robiginitalea sp. | reverse complement strand
GCCATTGTCGAGCTGATCGATAAAAATACCAAGGTTGGTATCCGGAGCTTCTTTATAAGTACGCATGTTGAGGTAGAGGTTGTTTACCTCAATATCCCCGAATTCGAGCTTTCCACCGGCCAGGTCCCTCAGGCTTAAAATGGAGGTATTCAGTTCACTCGCGTAAATCAGCGTATCTCCTTTGTAATCGGCGATATAAACATCCCGAAGGGCGGTATCCCAGCTTATCAGCGATATGCGCAGCCTGTCTATCCGGATATCCGTTCCAAATTCCGTATTGATTCGCTCAGTGACATAACCGGCCAGGCGCGTTTGGACTGCGGGCAAAGAAAGTACCACAGTACCCAACACACAGATCACCAGCAGTACCAGCAAAATACGTACGACTATTTTTCGCAGTCTTCGGATAGGATGTTTTTTTACCTTTGTCAAACCAAAATCCGTACCATTAACAGGTGAATCCTTCAGATATTTTTATTCTCGCCATTGAATCGTCCTGCGACGACACCGCTGCCGCTATTTTACACAACCGTAAAGCACTCAGTAATATTGTGGCTACACAGCAAATTCACCAGGCCTATGGGGGTGTAGTGCCTGAATTGGCCTCTCGTGCGCATCAGCAAAATATCGTTCCCCTGGTTCATCGTGCCCTGGACGTAGCAAATATCGACAAAAAACAGCTTTCAGCCATAGCTTTTACGAGAGGTCCTGGCCTTTTAGGCTCGCTTCTGGTAGGGACATCATTTGCAAAATCCCTTTCCATGGGGTTGAAAATTCCGCTTATTGAGGTAAATCACATGGAAGCTCACATCCTTTCGCATTTTTTGGAGACCGAAGGTGCAACGGTTCCTGCTTTTCCTTTCCTGGCCATGACTATCAGCGGAGGCCATACCCAAATCGTTCAGGTCCGGGGGCATTTCGAGATGGAAGTTTTGGGAGAAACACTGGATGATGCTGTGGGTGAAGCTTTTGATAAAAGTGCCAAATTACTGGGCCTGCCATACCCGGGAGGTCCCTTAATCGATGCCTGCGCCCAGCTGGGTGATCCGGATCGATTTACCTTTCCGATCCCTAAAGTGGGTGGTCTTGATTTCAGTTTTTCAGGGCTAAAAACCAGTATCTTGTATTTTCTGCAACGCGAGACAGCTGCCGACCCCGGCTTTGTAGCACGTGAAAAAAATGCCATTTGTGCCTCTATTCAAAAGACTATCGTGGAGATCCTGATGCGCAAGCTCAAAAAGGCCGTCCTCGAAACCGGGATTAATCGGGTTGCACTGGCCGGGGGGGTTGCGGCCAATTCCGGGATCCGAAAGGCTTTGAGAGAAGCGGAATCCGAATGGGGATGGACCGCCCACATCCCGCCCTTTGAATACTGCACGGACAATGCCGCTATGATAGGAATTGCAGGATATTTAAAGTATCTTGACGGGCGTTTTACAGACCTCGGCACCCCGGCTATTGCTCGCTATACCATCGGAAGTTGAGCGGAAAAAACCGGAAGTTGAACAATAAAAAAATCGACTAAAACACACGGTGGCTCATGAATTACTTTTATCACCCAACTTTGGACAACAGTGTTTCCCAGTTCTCTTTCTCACCGGAGGAGAGTCGGCATATAGTTAAAGTTTTACGTAAAAAAGAAGGTGATGAATTATTGATAACCAATGGAAAAGGTTTTTTGTTTACCTCAGAAATTACAGGAGCCGATCCGAAAAAGTGTACGGGCCGTGTTCTGAATTCAAAAAAAACAATCCCCCCGAGATTTGAATTGCACCTGGCCGTCGCCCCCACGAAACGTTTGGAGCGTTTTCAGTGGTTTCTGGAGAAGGCTACCGAAATTGGCGTGACTGAAATCACCCCAATCCTTTGCGAACACTCAGAAAGGGATAAATTTTCTTTGGAGCGCCTCCAACGCGTTATGCAGGAAGCCATGAAACAAAGTCTGCGTACGTTTCTCCCCCGTTTAAACCCGCTGACTTCCTACCCGGAGTTTGTAAAAGGAAACCTTCCGGACCTTCGATTTATCGCCCATTGTGAAGATGATGAAAAAGTAGAACTCAAAAGGCGTGTTGCCCCGGATAAGGACATTGTTGTTCTCATCGGACCTGAAGGCGATTTTAGCCATGCTGAGATTCAAACCGCTTATGAATCCGGATTCTTACCGGTCTCACTGGGCAAAAGCCGGCTGCGGACGGAAACTGCGGCCATCTGCGCCTGTGTAACCGTAAACCTGATCAATGGCTCCTGATGGCCTTGAGCCCGTACAAACTTGTAACCACTCCATGGATCACCTGAGGATTTTTAAAATAGGATTACGGCTTCTCTTTTTTGCCCTGGTATTCGC
>NZ_JBAVZJ010000100.1:0-8454 GCF_049588695.1 Robiginitalea sp. | reverse complement strand
CATCCCGGACAGAGACCAACTGGGCACTTCCCGGGTAATCGTAGAAGAAAGAGAAACGCTGTTCAAAATTCGTATCCTCCTTAGTGTTGTTGTAGAAGCGGACATTGACCGTGATAGTCAGCCGGTTTTGAGCGGCTCGTTGTTCCGCCGTAGCCGTCATGGGGGAGACCCGGTACTCGACTATTTCCCCTTCGTAAAGCAGGTCGCCATTGGAAGAAACCAGATCGAGACTGGTTTGATTGAGGATCAGATCCTGCAGGGAGAGGGTGAAATCCCGATCCAGGCCGGGGTCAAAAACGGATCCCGGACTCTGGGAGGCGTAGTTCTGAAAGTAATTCACCTGAAAAGTCTGGGCGTCCCCTACATCCCCACCTGTAAAGTTATAGGCCCCGCACCCTGGCAGTACGGCAAAGGCTGACAGCATAAAAAGCATACGGAAAAATGAGTTGGGCGCGCGCATAGTTCAGGGCTTTAGAGGTCGTATTGTTTGATTTTACGATAGAGGGTGCGTTCTGAAATACCGAGTTCTGCAGCTGCCGCTTTGCGTTTCCCTTTGTTCAGCTCCAGGGATTTGGCAATCAGTTCGATTTCTTTTTGTTGGAGCGAAAGGGTTTCCTCTTCCTCGATTTCTTCGGCAAAATGGTATTTATCCCCGGCTGGCCTGGAAGCCGCCGGACCGGTTATTTCAACTTCTGTGCGGGCAGGGGGGAGGACTGCAATGGCAGATTTTTCTTCGGATTCATCCCCGTTCTGACCGTATATTTTCTGTATGAGTTGCTCATTTTCCTCTTGTACCTGTTGGGAATTGTCGTGTTTGAGTAATTCCAGGGTCAGCTTTTTCAGATCGTTCAGATCCGATTTCATGTCGAAGAGTACTTTGTAGAGGATTTCGCGTTCATTGCTGAAATCTCCCCCCTTGCGTCCTGCGTCTACTACGGCAGGCAGGTTGGCCGAAGCTGCATTCGAAGGTAGGTAGGCCCTTAACTCTGAAGCTGTGATATTTCGTTCCTTTTCCAGGACTGAAATCTGTTCGGCTACATTTCGGAGCTGCCGTATATTTCCCGGCCAGCGGTACTGCATGAGCAGGTTGCGGGCGGCTTCGTCCAGGCGTATTGTGGGCATCTGGTACTTCTGGGCAAAATCAGAGGCAAATTTGCGAAACAACAGGTGGATGTCTTCGTCCCGATCCCGCAGGGGTGGCAGGTGGATTTCTACAGTGCTGAGGCGGTAGTAAAGGTCCTCCCGAAATTTTCCGTCCCGTATGGCTTCCTGCATGTTCTGATTGGTCGCGGCCACGATCCGGACGTCTGTTTTCTGGACCCTGGAGGATCCCACCTTCAGGAATTCCCCGTTTTCCAGCACGCGCAACAGACGCACCTGTGTGGTCAGGGGCAGCTCCCCCACCTCATCGAGGAAAATTGTTCCCCCGTCTGCTTCTTCAAAATAGCCACTCCGGGTTTGGGTAGCTCCGGTAAACGCCCCTTTTTCATGCCCGAAGAGTTCGCTGTCTATGGTCCCCTCGGGGATGGCACCGCAGTTTACCGCTATATATTTATTGTGTTTCCGATGCGATAAGGCGTGGATGATTTTGGGAATAGATTCTTTTCCCACGCCGCTTTCTCCTGTAACAAGCACTGAGATATCGGTAGCGGCAACCTGAATGGCCTTTTCCAGGGCGCGATTCAGGTGTACATCGTTCCCGATGATTTCAAATCGTTGCTTGATGCTTTGGAGGTTGCTCATTTATAGGTTGTTTTCGGAATAGGCTACGGCATGCCCAAGCAGGGTGGCTGAGGTACACCGCTCTATCTTTACATTTACGAATTCCCCTTTTTTATAATGCCCTTTTGGAAAGACCACTACGGTGTTTTGGGAATTCCTTCCCATCCAGTGGGCCTCAGATTTTTTGGAGTCCCCTTCGATAAGGACTTCTGTGGTCTGCCCGATATAATTTTGATTCCTGTACAGGCTGTGCTGTTGTTGCAATCCTATAATCTCAGTAAGGCGCCTTTTCTTAACCGCTTCAGGCACGTCGTCCTCCAGCTTTCGGGCGGCCAGGGTTCCCGGGCGCTCCGAATAGGCGAACATAAAACCGAAGTCGTACTTGACATACTCCATCAGGGAAAGGGTCTGCTGATGGTCCGCTTCCGTCTCCCCCGGGAATCCGGTAATCATATCGTGGCTGATCCCGCAATTGGGGATGCGCTGACGGATACCTTTAATGAGGTCAAAATACTCCTCCCGGGTATGCAGGCGATTCATCGCCTTTAAAACTGTGTCGCTTCCACTCTGAACCGGCAGATGGATATAGTTGCAGATATTGGGGTGTTTGGCCATGGTGTCTATAACATCCAGGGTCATGTCCTGCGGGTTGGAGGTCGAAAAACGTATCCGCATTCCCGGCTGGGCTTTGGCTACGCTGTCCAAAAGGCCGGCAAAATTTACTGCCGTGGCTTGTTGCATGGGACTGGCGTTCGCAAAGTCTTTTTTCAGTCCGCCCCCGTACCATAAATAGCTGTCCACATTCTGCCCGAGCAATGTAACTTCCCTGTAACCCTGTTGCCATAAATCAGAGACCTCTGCTAAAATGGACTGCGGATCGCGGCTTCGCTCCCGGCCCCGGGTAAACGGGACTACGCAAAAGGTGCACATATTGTCGCAGCCGCGGGTAATAGATACAAAGGCGGTTACCCCGTTACTTCCCAAACGCACCGGAGCCACATCGCCATAGGTCTCTTCCTTAGACAGGATGACGTTAACGGCCTGCTGTCCGCTTTCAACTTCCCGCACCAGATTGGGGAGGTCTTTATAGGCATCCGGCCCCACAACCATATCTACGATTTTTTCTTCTTCCAGCAGTTTGTGCTTTAGGCGCTCTGCCATACAGCCCAGCACACCCACTTTAAGACCGGGGTTTACCCTTCGGGCTGCATTGAATTTTTCCAGTCTTTTTCGAACGGTCAGTTCAGCCTTTTCCCGGATCGAACACGTATTGACAAGGATCAGGTCCGCCTCTTCCATCTGTTGGGTGGTGTTGAAGCCTTCACCTGTAAGAATGGAAGCCACGATCTCGCTGTCAGAAAAATTCATCTGACACCCGTAGCTCTCTATATACAGTTTGCGGGTATTCTTTTCGGTACCTTTAAGATTCAGTGCCGTCCCCTGCAGTTCCTCCTTGAGTAACTTCTCCATAGTACAATGCCTTTCTGTTCCCTTGGAAAGGGCAACAAAGATAAGGCATTATAAGATTCTGACAATTTGACAGACAAAAAAATCCCTCCGAATTCCCGGGACCCTGTCAGTCCTCCCATTCCAGCAAGCGTACCTGTCCGTCTTTTACGACGTCGTTAATCCCCTGAATCTCTCCATCGACCAGGCGATCCAGTGCCTGCAGCTCTGTATCCAGTTCGGCTCGTACTTCGCGAAAGAATTCCCGGGACTGATCCGTCGGGGGATAATCCCCCCTTTGGGAATCTGCCATCAGGAAAGCCAGGCGGTTGTTGATGCGAATCCCGTAATTCAGCGGATCCTGCCTACTTTGATTTTTGGTCATATGGATGTTGTTCTCGATTGTGGAGAGTTCGGTTTCGAATTTTTCAATTCGGGCGGTCAGCTCGGGGTTGTCCCTGGATTTATCTTTCAAATAGTCCAGATCTGTCTGCAGCTGGCGGATTTTCGCCACTGCCCCGTTGGCTTTAGACACTTCATCGCGCACTGCACTGAGGAATTCGAATTGCGCCTGATAGTCGGCATCTGAATTCGGGAGCCTGGGGTCTTTCAGTACCTCTAGTGGCACTTCCTGGGTTGATCCGTTGTACGTCAGGCGAACCGAGTATGTGCCGGGTACGGCTTTGGGACCCCTGTTGGGAGAGGAATACAGGACCATACCTTCAAAACTCCGGAACCCGGGATATCTCAGGTCCCAGACAAAGCGGTTGCTTCCCGTCCGGACCTCAAGGGGTTTTACTGCCGAAGGGTCGTGTTCGGATTTCTCAGCACTGTTCGAATACCCTTGTACAATTTGTCCTTTGGAATCCAGCACCTCCAGGGTGACGGCATCCCCGGGTTTCAAATCCTTTATATTATAATGTATAAGCGCCCCGTTGGGATGGTTAACACCTTCCCTCTTGAGGTCCGGGCTTCCCCATCCGGATTGTTGCATACGGTAGGCACCATCCGGCTTAAAGAGATGAAAGGTGCTTCCACTAACAGCATCGTTGAGCTGCTGCAGGGGCGTCAGGTCGTCGATCATCCAGAAACTCCTGCCGTGCGTAGCGGCAATCAGGTCGTTGTCCCTTACATGCAGATCCCGTATTGCAGTAACCGGCAGATTTAACTGGAAAGACTTCCAGTTTTTACCGTCGTCAAAGGAGATATACATACCCCATTCCGTCCCGGCATAAAGGAGTCCTTTCCGGGTTTTGTCTGACCGGATAGCCCGGGCGTAGTAATTCGCTGGGATGCCATTCGTGATCAGGTTCCAGGTTTTCCCGTAATCCCGGGTCCGGTACAGGTAGGGGGTATAGTCCCCGAATTTGTAAGCTGTCGCCGCCACATAGGCCGTACCTTTGTCAAACGGACTGGGCTCGATACAATTGATCATATTGAGTTTGGGAGAAAGTCCTTCGGGTGGGGTGATGTTCTCCCAGGTTGCCCCATTATCCCTGGTAATGTGGATCAGGCCATCATCGCTTCCTACCCAGATCACACCCGCTTCCAATGGAGATTCTGCAATGGCGAAAAGGTTGGAATAAAATTCTGCTCCCGTGTTGTCCTGCGTGATAGGCCCTCCGGAGGATTCTATAGTTTCAGGTAACCCCCTGGTGAGATCCGGGGAGATCACCTCCCAGGACTGCCCTTCATTTTCAGTGATATGTAGAAAATTAGAGCCGGCGTAAAGCCTTTTGGGGTTGTGTATGGAAAAGCCAATCGGGAAATTCCAGTTGAAGCGGTATTTCATGACTTCGGCCCCGGAACCTGCGGGGTTGTCCGGCCATACATTTACGGATCGCGTTTGGTCCACGGTATGGTCTGTACGCATCATGTACCCTTTATATGTACCCCCATAGACGATGTCGCTGTTCAGGGGGTCCGGAGCCAGGTGGGCACTTTCACCTCCTGCGGTGGCTTCCCAGTCCCTTTCCCCAATAGCGTTACCCGAAGTGCGGTGCAGAATCCGCACCGTGGAATTATCTTGTTGGGCCCCATAAATCCGATAGGGAAAGTGCGTATCTGTCGTTACCCGGTAAAACTGGGCCGTCGGTTGGTTGTGATACGTACTCCAGTTGGTCCCCCCGTCGTTGGATACCTGTGCCCCCCCGTCGTCAGCGATTATCATTCGCTGGTTGTTCTGCGGATCGATCCAGAGGTCGTGATGGTCTCCATGTGGGGCGTTTTTGAGTTCAAAGGTTTTACCCCCGTCCCTGGAGACGCCGTAACTCACATTCATTACATATACGATGTCTTCGTTCTGGGTATCTGCATAAATCCGGCTGTAGTACCATGCCCGCTGCCTGAGGGCCCTGTTCTGATTGATTCGTTTCCAGGTTTTTCCGCCGTTTTCAGAGCGGTATACGCCTCCGTCATCGGCTTCGATTATCGCCCAAACCCTATTTGAATTCTGGGGGGATACAGCTATGCCCACAATACCCCAGGGAAATCCTGGTAAACCCGAAGACTCCGAAATATCGATCCAGGTCGTTCCTGCATCTGTGCTTTTAAACATGCGGCTGTCAGGGCCTCCGCTATCCATGCGGTACCCATTTCTTTTCATTTCCCAGGTAGAAGCGTAGAGAATTCTCGGATTATTGGGATCCATAATGAGGTCCCCGGCCCCAGCTTTTTCACTGACGTATAAGACTTTTTCCCATTGTTTTCCGCCATCGGTACTCCGGTATACCCCGCGGGTTTCATTGGGAATCCAAAGATTTCCTATAGCCGCTACATAGACGATATCCGGATTTGTCGGGTGGATTCGAATCCGGGCAATGTGTTCGGACCCTTTAAGTCCGATAAATTCCCAGGTTTTGCCGGCATCCATACTTTTCCAAAGACCGTTGCCCGAGGAAACATTTCCCCTCAGGGTTTGTTCTCCCTCCCCCACATAAATGACATTCGGATCGGATTCTGAAACTGCAATCGCCCCGATGGAGCCCCCGAAAAAACCATCTGAGATACATTCCCAACTGCTTCCCGCATCCTCGGTTTTCCAGACACCTCCTCCGGCCGTTCCCATATAATAAAGGTTAGGGTTGCCGACCACCCCGCTGGCCGTTCCGGCGCGCCCGCCCCGGAAAGGTCCGACCAGTCGCCAGTTTACAGCACTGTAGAGGGACTCGTCATAACCGACCCCCCCGGCCGCCTTTTTTTTCCGTTGGGCGTCTGTGGTGTGTACAGTGAAACAAAGGATTATCAGAAGTAACAGATAGGGAGGGGTTCTCATATTTGTATTTTTTCAGACCTCAAAATACATATTATTTCTTGGTAATCCCCATGGAACCCCGGGTGAAATCCCGCCCGGTACTCCCGTGTCGAAAATGAGGTATTCTGTTCATGCCAATGGGAGAACCCCGAATGAGAATGCAACAGGACAAATGAGGGCCCCGATACAGAAATCAGAAAATTGCCCTACTTTTGTTAACCAAAATCCTCAAGCATGGCCAAAAATTTGGTAATTGTAGAGTCTCCTGCAAAGGCAAAGACCATTGAAAAGTTCCTCGGTAAGGACTTTAAGGTGACTTCCAGTTTTGGTCATATAGCTGATTTACCCTCCCGGGAACTCGGGGTGGATGTGGATAACGACTTCGTTCCGAAGTACGTCGTGGATAAAGAAAAGAAGGCCCTTGTTAAGAAATTAAAGGATCTGGCTTCCAAAGCTGAATTGATCTGGCTGGCCAGTGATGAAGACCGGGAAGGTGAGGCCATCTCCTGGCATTTGGCCGAAACGCTAAAACTGGATTCAGACCGCACCCGCCGGATCGTTTTTAATTCGATAACCAAATCGGCTATACAGAAAGCCATTGAGAATCCGAGGAGTATCGACTACAATCTGGTCAATGCACAACAGGCACGCCGGATTTTAGATCGTCTGGTAGGATATGAACTCTCCCCTGTGCTCTGGAAAAAAATCAAACCCGGCCTCTCGGCGGGTAGGGTGCAATCGGTGGCGGTACGGCTGATCGTAGAGCGGGAACGTGAAATCGAGGCGTTCACACCCGAAAGCAGCTTTCGTCTCGTCGCTGAATTCCGCACGGAAGACAATGCTGTTTTTACAGCCCGACTGGGAAAAACCTACCCTGACGCCGCTGCCGCCCGCGCCTTTTTAAAAGATTTGCAGGATGCCGGCTTTAAGGTGTCCTCCCTGGACACAAAACCGGCCACCAAATCGCCTTCACCGCCGTTTACCACCTCTACCCTCCAGCAGGAAGCTTCGCGGAAGCTGTATTTTTCAGTTTCCAGGACCATGCAGGTAGCCCAACGCCTCTACGAAGCCGGACTCATTACATATATGAGGACGGACAGCGTGAATCTTTCGGGAGAAGCCATTGCAGCCGCTAAGGACGCGATTGTCGATAATTATGGCGAGTCCTATAGTAAGATTCGGAAGTTTAGCTCTAAATCCAAAGGGGCCCAGGAAGCGCATGAGGCCATTCGCCCTACGGATATGAGCCTGCAAAGCCCGAATCTGGAACGCGACCAGTCCCGCCTTTATGAACTTATCTGGAAACGGACCCTGGCCAGTCAGATGAGCGACGCCCGCCTGGAACGAACCCAGGTTGGTATTGCCAACGACAGGAATGATGCGCAATTCAGCGCCAAAGGTGAAGTCATAAAGTTTGACGGATTCTTAAAAGTCTACATGGAAGGCAAGGATGAGGAGGATACAGAAGATCAGGACGGATTGCTCCCGGCTCTGGCTACAGGACAGGTCCTGTTGGCCAATTATATTACAGCCACCCAGCGGTTTTCCCGCCCCCCGTACCGATATACAGAGGCTTCTTTGGTCAAGAAACTAGAGGAACTCGGCATTGGCCGCCCCTCCACCTATGCCCCTACAATTTCTACCATTCAGAATCGGGGATATGTGGAAAAGGGGACGATAGAGGGAAGTCCAAGAGCCTACCAACAAGTAGTGCTGGAGTCCGGGGTGCTTACGGAAAAAACACTGTCTGAAACTGTAGGCTCGGATAAAGGGAAGCTGGTTCCCACAGATATCGGGATGATCGTCAACGATTTTCTGGTGACGAATTTCGCCAATATTCTGGATTATAATTTTACGGCTAAGGTCGAAAAGGACTTTGATGGTATCGCAACGGGTGAGGAAGACTGGAAAAAGATCCTAAAAGACTTTTATAAGGATTTCCATCCCAATGTCGCTGAGGTTGAAGAGCATGCCGAAAGGGCGAGCGGAGAACGCGTTCTCGGAGAGGATCCTAAGACAGGACGCCAGGTTGC
>NZ_JBAVZJ010000099.1:0-5784 GCF_049588695.1 Robiginitalea sp. | reverse complement strand
TTTAATGCCCTGGGGGTTACCCAATACGGGCAGATGACAGCGGGTTCTTACATGTATATCGGACCGCAGGGGATTGTGCACGGAACAGCGATCACCGTGCTCAACGCTTTTCGGAGGGTGCTTCCGATAGATAGCCCTATTGGGGGGCGTATCTTCCTCACCGCCGGACTCGGTGGGATGAGCGGGGCACAACCCAAGGCGGGGAATATCGCCGGCTGTATTACCGTATGCGCCGAGGTTAATCCCATGGCCGCCCGCAAGCGGTATGAACAGGGGTGGGTAGATGCCCTTTTTGACGATATGGACGCTCTGGTCGACCGCACCCGGGTGGCCGTGAAAGCAAAAGAAACGATTTCCCTGGCTTATATAGGGAACGTGGTCCACGTATGGGAACGTTTCGCGGAAGAAGAAATCCACGTGGACCTGGGCAGTGACCAGACCTCCCTGCACAACCCGTGGTCCGGGGGCTATTACCCGGTCGGGCTCACTTTTGAGCAGGCCAATGAGATGATGGCAGATAATCCCGAAGGCTTTAGGGAGAAGGTGCAGGAATCCCTTCGCAGGCACGTTCACGCGATCAATCGGCACACGGCTAAGGGTACCTACTTCTTTGATTACGGGAACGCCTTTCTGCTGGAAGCATCAAGGGCCGGCGCAGACATTATGGCCGGAGATGGTATACATTTTCGATATCCCTCCTATGTTCAGGATATTCTGGGACCCCTGTGTTTTGACTATGGTTTTGGCCCTTTCCGATGGGTTTGTGCGTCCGGGAAACCTGAAGATCTCCAGACCACCGACCGCATTGCCCTTGAAGTCATGAAAGCCCAGTTGGAAAAAGCCCCGGAGGGCATCCGCCAACAGTTGCAGGACAATATCCTCTGGATTTCTGAAGCCGAAGACAATAAGCTCGTTGTGGGTTCCCAGGCGCGTATCCTGTACGCAGACAGTGAAGGGCGCATTGCCATTGCCTCGGCATTTAACGAAGCCATTAAGGAAGGAAAGCTTTCCGGGCCGGTCATTTTGGGCCGGGACCATCACGATGTGAGCGGGACAGACAGTCCGTTCCGGGAGACCAGCAATATCAACGACGGCAGCCGGTTTACCGCCGACATGGCGATACACAATGTTATTGGAGACAGTTTTCGGGGAGCCACCTGGGTTTCCATTCACAATGGCGGAGGGGTCGGCTGGGGTGAAGTAATCAATGGCGGTTTTGGCCTTGTCCTGGATGGCAGCCCGGAAGCCGGACAGCGCCTTAAAAATATGCTTTTCTACGATGTCAACAACGGCATTGCGCGTAGGAGCTGGGCGCGAAATCCCCATGCCATGGAGGCCCTTCAACGGGAAATGGACCGCACGCCTGAGCTCGCGGTTACCTTGCCAAACCTCGTGGAAGACGCTCTTATAAATAACCTGTTTTAAACCACCCCCTATGCACCCAACCTATAGTCCACCCGAGCTCTCGATCTGGACGGGTCGTACTTCTACCGACCGGGCCTACCTGCATGAGAACATCCAGCCCCTGCACCTCGGTGCCGCACAAATCAAAGCCGCAACTTCCCTTGAGCCTGTGCTTCTGGGGTATGCCACAGATGCTGGTGTAAGCCGGAATTCAGGCCGGGCCGGGGCCTCAGAAGGGCCAAAAGCCTTGCGCAAGGCCTTCGGTCGTATGCCCGCCCTGAAAGGAGGCGCGCAAATGCTTTGGGATGCCGGGAACTTTATATGCCCCGACGGACAACTGGAAAACACCCAGGAGGGCTTTTCCATGGGGATCACACGCCTGATCCGAAACGGATATTTCCCTTTGGGCATCGGTGGGGGGCACGATATCGCCTATGCCCACTATAAAGGACTGGCCGCAGGCATGGCACAAGGCACCCGGTTGGGTATTTTGAATTTGGATGCCCATCTGGACCTGAGAAAACCCGAACCCCTCCCCCATTCGGGAAGTCCTTTTCTACAGATTGCGGAGCACTGCACAGATATGGGTACGGATTTTAAATACTGTTGCCTCGGGGCACGCCGGGATGCCAACCCCCGGGAACTCTGGGACCGTGCCAATGCCCTAAACGTTACCCTTATTGAACGACCAGAGCTCACCGCGGCAACCCTGCCCAAGGTGATCCAAACCCTTCAGGGATTTTTAGATGGATTAGATGCGCTCTACCTGACCATCGACCTGGATGGTTTTGCCTCTGCCTATGCGCCAGGGGTAAGTGCGCCTTCCCCTATGGGGTTCACCCCGGAAATCATCCTCCCGGTGCTGGACGTACTGGTGGAAAGCAAAAAACTGAGAAGTGTGGATATTGCCGAGTTGAATCCGGTATACGACCGGGACTCCCAAACCGCTGTGCTGGCGGCAGGTCTCTTTCACAGGTTATTCAGTGACCGCGGATTATTCTAACCAGGAACGATAATACTTGCCGTCATCCAGACCCAGGGCTGCCTGTGTCACTTGCAGTGGCTTAAAGGTGTCGACCATAACGGCGAGTTCTTCCGTTCCCTTTTTCCCAATACTGGCTTCGTATGTCCCGGGGTGCGGCCCGTGGGGAATCCCTGCCGGGTGGAGGGAAATATAGCCCTTATCGATCCCCTTGCGACTCATAAAATCCCCATCGACGTAATACAGGACCTCATCCGAATCAATATTGGAATGATTGTAAGGGGCCGGTATAGCCTGTGGGTGATAATCGTACAACCGGGGGACAAATGAACAGACCACAAAGGCACTGGTCTCAAAAGTCTGGTGTACCGGAGGCGGCTGGTGTACCCGTCCGGTTATGGGTTCAAAATCGTGGATGGAGAAGCCATAAGGATAATTATAACCATCCCAGCCCACCACATCAAAAGGATGCGTCGCGTAAACCATGTGATGCAACTGCCCCTGCTTTTTTACCTTGATCAGGAAATCCCCCGTCTCATCGTAAGCCTGCAAATTTTGTGGCAATTTAAAATCCCGCTCGCAGAAGGGGGAATGTTCCAGGTGCTGCCCGAACCAGTTGCGATAGCGTTTGGGCGTGTAGAGTGGATGATAGGATTCCACGACGAGCAAGCGGTTATCCGGCCCGTCAAAATGTATCTGATAGATCATCCCCCGGGGAATCAGCAGGTAGTCTCCGTACTCAAAAGGAATCTCCCCGAGCAGGGTTTTAAGTACCCCGGTTCCTTCATGAACAAAAAGCAATTCATCGGCATCCGCATTCTTATAGAAGTAATCGGTCTGTGATTCTTTGGGCGCCGCAACCCCCACAGTCACATCCGAATTGAAGAGTAAGACACTCCGACTCTCCAGATAGTCCTCTTTGGGCGGTAATTCCAACCCCTTAAAAAGGCGGGAATGCATATTGTGCTCCACCGCCGCCCGGGGAGCTATATCGAGGGTTTTAACAATCTCCTTTACCTGGGTGGGCCTGTGGATGTGATAAAGCAGGCTGGACATTCCGTCAAACCCTATCGTTCCGAAGAGTTGCTCGTAATAGAGGCTGTCATCTTTCTTTCGGAAGGTGGTATGGCGTTTATGAGGTATTTTACCGAGTTTATGGTATAAAGGCATAGTGAACAGGTCAATTTTACAATAGCTTAAAATTACGACAAATTGAGTGCAAAGGGAAATTTGAAACCCGGAACTTATACCACCGGATAACGAATCCTCTAAGCAAAAAAAAAGCCTCCCTATACGGAAAGCCTTTCATCGGCGCGACGCAATGTCGCAGACCTGATTTCCCTTGCGGGAAATACAACACAACGCTGTAAAGATACTAAAGCTTTTCAGAACAGCCACAAGGTGAGAGCAATTTTCAACCGGACTTTTCGAACCTCAGGCACAACACTAAAGGCCTGTGTATGCTGATCTCCAATAACCTGTGCCCCTCGATCCTGCCTCTCCTGCCCCGCTCCAGAACAGCCCTTAGACCCCATTTTTGGGCTTCTTTTAACAGGCAGTGAAGTACCTATTCGTTACTTTTAAAATAAAAAATGAAAATTTCTGCTATGACCTGGGTGGGTATCACCACCTTTTTCCTTCTTCTTCTGACCATAGGTGCTGCCATGGGCTTTGCCTTCAGCTGGATTTTTTACGCCACCGTCCTGGGTCAGGGCCTGGTTGTAATTATGGTTTACAAAGTCCTTACGGATGCCTATACCACCACAAAAACTTTTGAAGATTTTTATGAGGATCGCCCCATTCCAAGAGAAGAACAATTCCGGAATACTCAGGGCTGAACGGGTGGCAGGACCAGCATGGGAATGTCGGTGTGAAAAGCGACTTTTTTGACTACAGGCTCCCGAAGCCACTCATCGACCAGGTGGTGGTCGTTGCGAATCATGATCAGTAAACCAATGGAAGCCTCTTCGAGATAGTCTTCGATAACGTCGGATTTACTCGCCATGGGCGTACGCCATTTCATCTGGGGATTTCCCCTTTCCAATTCCAGAAAGAGTTGGTGCTTATGCAGCTCCTGAAAACCGGTCAACCCTTCCGGGCCACCGATATGCATAACTTCAAGGGAGGCATTAAGGCGCGTCTGAAACTCCAGGATAGCCTCGATCTGGGTGGCGGAATAGGGCGTGCCAAAATCGGTGACCAGACCTATTTTTACACCTTTTTTAAACCGGGTTTCATTGGGGATCACCAGCACAGGACACGCAGAGGCGGCCCTGAGGATACGAACCGTATTGCTGCCAAGAAATACTTCTTTTATGCCCGAAGCCCCGGTAGTCCCTGAGAAAATCATGTCTATCGGGTATAAAGACAACTGTTCTTTCACTTCTTCGGTCAACAGGTTGAATGAAGATACGGTGTGAAACTCATGGCCTGCCTCCGGATATTGCGCTTTCAGATTTTCAACGAGGTGTTTCAAACCTTTTTCGGAGATGACCTGCATCGCATCTTCTTCCTGATTGCCCCCGTGGGCCAGGGCCATAACCCGGCTATGCACAAAATCAGGAGTATAGGTGTTCAGGAAATGGAACACACATGGTTCTCCTTTAAAATAGGAAAGGGCGTAATCTACTGCGCTTTGTGCAGTCCCTGAAAAATCTGTCGGTATAAGAATGTGGTGCATACCCAATGGGATCTATTTGGGTAAAGGTAGTATCCGAAGCAGGTTGAAAGTATGATATCCATCATCTTTTCAAAAAAAAATCGAGATCTTATCTCTCAGAATTGCAGGGTATTACGAGTTAAAAACCGTCAGCAAGATCCTGGAGCTTACGCGCTTCAAGGATAGCCATTCGCTTCCCTGAGGTTTTTATCAAGCCCTGTTTTTTAAACTCTGAGAGGATTCGGATACAGGATTCCGTGGCCGTGCCAACGACATTGGCGATATCTTCCCGGGAAAGAACCAGGGCGAGATATCCTTCCTGATCTTCTCCAAAATTGTTCATCATGTAGAGCAGGGCCTCAGCGATGCGCTCCTTAACGGTTTTCTGGGACATATTTACAATCACATCGTCCGCTTCCCTAAGATCGTGGGCCATATGCCGGAGGACTTCATAGGTGAAGTCCGGGTTCTTATGCAATGTACTTACTATAGCTTCTTTGGGGATAAAACACATTTCCATATCACTGACCGCCGTGGCGCTCAGGTTGGAATTTTCCTCGGCCACAACCGATCTCTGGCCCAAAACTTCTCCCTTGGAAGCGAGTTTAACGATCTGGTCCTTGCCATTCGGGCTCAGTTTGGCCAATTTGGAAACACCACCGCGAACACAGTAAACGCCATTGAGTTTTTCTCCTTCTTCAAATATGGTCTCCCCTTTTTTAATCTTACGGGATATTTT
>NZ_JBAVZJ010000098.1:0-5610 GCF_049588695.1 Robiginitalea sp. | reverse complement strand
GAGCAAGATACAGATTTTTTAGAACGGGGAATTAAAATTTAATAAAATTATGCGCGCATAATAAGAATACCACAACCAAGGGTACCGTATTTTGAAAACTATGTAATACAGGCGATTTTGAGCTAATGCAGCAGGCTTGTCAACGGTCCGTAAATCGGAAAAAATAAAAGATTGAAGGCCCTCTCCTTTTTAGATTCAGACTTGTAAAGGGCAGGTCAAAAGATGGGTAAACACATAGGTCTGTTCAGGTATTCCAGGCAACGCAAGGACTGTAATTCCAACAGGTGGGGTAGTTCAATTTAGTTTAAAGAAAACCAGAACACTTTGCGATAAAAGTATTAGGTATAAAGGGTTACGGGGACATCTGTTATTCCTTTACCTCTTCATTAAACTTTCCAGTGGATACAAGAATAAGGACCAAAAGACCTATACCCGCCTGGATCAGGTAAAGCACTTTGTAAGAATCAAATTCAAAAAAACGAACCAATCCGAAAATCAGGAAGAAAATCCCATAGAAATACCCGAAAATGGTCCGTATTTTCTGTGCACGGACTTTCGATGTTTTTATAAGACGCAGGGATACCCAGTGGATAATGGCCACACATAATAGCACTGCAAAAAAGATTACAAGTCCATCGAACATGTAATTAATTTAAACAAAAAAAATGAAAGTCCAACTATTTACCCGGGAGGTGATGGATCACTCCACCGTTACCGACTTGGCTAAATTTCGGGGCTGGTCTACGTTACATCCGCGCATTACGGCTATGTGATACGAGAGAAGTTGCAGTGGTATGGTAGTTAAAAGCGGGCTCAGGCTTTCCGAGGATTCGGGTATCTCGATCACGTGGTCTGCCAGTTCCCGCACCTGAGTGTCTCCTTCGGTAACTATGGCGATGATCTTTCCCTTTCTGGATTTGATCTCCTGTATATTGCTGACCACTTTCTCGTAGTGTCCTTTTTTGGTAGCAATAACAACTACCGGCATTTGCTCATCGATCAGGGCTATTGGCCCGTGCTTCATTTCTGCCGCTGGATAGCCTTCTGCATGGATATAGCTGATTTCCTTTAATTTGAGGGCTCCTTCCAGAGCCACCGGAAAATTGTATCCCCGACCGAGGTAAAGGAAATTGGTAGCATCCTTGTAGACTTCAGAGATAATCTCAATGAGCGGATTGGATTCCAGCGCTTTTTCCACTTTATCAGGAATCGCCTCTATTTCAGTAAGGACTTCGCGAAAATGGGACTCGGAATAGGCACCCTTTTCTTTGGCCAGTTTAAGGGCCAAAAGGGTGAGAACGGTAATCTGGGTCGTAAAAGCCTTGGTTGACGCGACACCGATCTCAGGGCCAGCGTGTGTGTAAGCTCCTGCATCTGTTTCCCGGGCAATCGACGAGCCTACGACATTACAAACCCCAAAAACAAAGGCTCCGTTTTCTTTGGCAAGCTTGATGGCTGCCAGGGTATCTGCCGTTTCGCCGGACTGAGAGATGGCGATCAACACATCATTTTCAGTAATCACCGGATTACGGTATCGAAATTCTGAAGCGTATTCCACTTCTACGGGAATACGCGCGAGGTCTTCAAAAATATATTCAGCCACAAGGCCGGCATGCCATGACGTCCCGCAGGCGACAATTATGATCCGATTGGCATTGAGGAAACGCTCCAGGTTCTGATCGACACCTGCCATACGTATAAGACCCTGATCTGCCAGCAAACGGCCGCGGAAGGTGTCTTTAATCGCACGGGGTTGTTCATAAATCTCCTTAAGCATAAAGTGGTCGTACCCTCCTTTTTCAATTTCCTCCAGGTTGAGCTGTAGTTCGAGTACGGTAGGGTAAGCGATGGCATCATCCTGTATTTTTCGAAGCCGGATTTCCTTTCCCAGCCGTACAATAGCCATTTCTCCATCCTCGAGGTAAACGGCATTGTTGGTAAACTCTATAAAAGGTGAAGCATCTGAAGCAATAAAAAATTCATCGTCCCCAATCCCAATCGCCAAAGGGCTTCCTAAACGGGCTACGACGATTTCATCGGGTTTGCTACGATCAAAAATGGCTATAGCATAGGCGCCTACAACCTGATTCAGGGCAATCTGAACCGCTTTCCCCAGTTTAACCCCTTCCTTTTTCTTTACCTCTTCAATCAGGTTAACCAAGACTTCGGTGTCGGTATCCGAATGGAATAGGTAACCCCTGTTGGTCAATTCTTTCCGTATGGAGTCGTAGTTCTCTATTATCCCGTTATGGATGATTACCAATTCTCCGGAATTGGAGTAATGTGGGTGGGAATTCACATCGTTGGGAACCCCGTGGGTGGCCCAACGGGTATGTCCGATACCTATGCGGCCTTCAAGGGAGATTTCCCCCTGTGCTTTTCCGCCTAAATCGGCGACCTTACCCTTGGTTTTGGCCAGGTTAATATCAGTGCCATCGAAAAGTGCAATTCCCGCACTGTCATAACCCCGGTATTCCAGGCGCTGCAATCCTTTCATGATGATCGGATAAGCATCCCGCTGACCAATGTAACCCACTATTCCACACATAACAAAAAGTATTAGATCCCCAAAATTACTGCAAAGAAGTGCTCCTGATCAAATTTATGGATAAATAACACTTTTAGCTATACGACTGGCCTGTCAGGGGTCAATTTCGGTATACGATATCTCGAGGCGGAGGCGTTTCGGATCATCTGCATCTACGTCGCTGCCAATCAGTACAGTACTGAGGGGTGTATATCCGTTGCCAACGGGAAGATCTTTCATTGTGTCATCCGGAAGGACAACCTCTGAGGTTCCCCTCAGCCGGATATCCGCAGTAAGGCTAAGGCCCAGGGTCGCATTTACGGAATCCCGCTGAATGATATTGTTCAGGTACTCTGTAATCCTCACCGTATACTTCACGCCTTTACCCAGGGCCTCATCGAGACGGCCATCGTAATTGAGGAATACCCCAAGGGGTGTATCATCTGCATTGGTCTCTGTTGAGATATTGAATAAAGGGGTATTCGTCTCTGCGTTGTACAAATAAAGCCTCGGGGGTTCATCCGTTATCCCCTCAGAATCCAGGCGTTCCCTGTCTACATAAAAGACCAGGTTTGCCTCATTGATCAACCAGTTGTTTTGGCGAATTTCATTAATGGCCTCTCCTCCTCCCATCAGGTCAAAGAGTTCAATTTCAGCATAAGTCCCCGCCCCACCTTTGAGGTATATACGGGAGGCATTCTCCTGAGGAAGGTTTTCAGGGGAGGCAAAAGCGTCAGCCACTTCCTGTGGATAGGGTTCACTGCTCAATGTATTTACCGCGTTATTCTGCAGGGGCTGATTACCACCCCCGGCGAGCAGGCGCAGTACCTCTTCATCTTCAACGATTTCTATCTCGTCCCCATCCGTAGCCTCATACGTGTAATTTATTGTGAGCCGGGCCTGGGAAATATCAAAGAGAATCATCACATCAGAATCAATGGGATCCAGGTTCAAATGCAAACCCCTGAAGTACTCTTTGAAGTTCGCATTGCTGAGCAGTTCAGAAGACCCTTCCAGATCTATAAAATTCTCCTGAAAATATTCAGGATCCAATTCCACACGAATGCCTGGTTGTAAGCGTTCCTCTACTATAATCGATTCATCCTCTTCGGTGTCGGGGTCGTCCTCCTGAAAAAAGAGATACTCTTCATCAGAAATCTCGAGAATCCCTTCAAACAAGACATCTGAAGCAAAGTCTTCTGAAAAATTCTGATTTGAATAGTAGGGCTCTAACTCCTGAAAGCCGGAATCCGGGTTCAGGTCCCTTAAAAAATAGGTTGAACGGGTTACCCTAAAATTGAATTCTGCCTCCCTGTTTCCATAAATACTGTCGAGCTCCCGTCGTTCCGGAAAGATATTATCCGCAGTGGCCGTGTCCTCGGCATCTCCTATCCCATCACCATCTGTGTCGGGGTTGAGCGGGTCAGTCCCCTGGGCTGTCTCATCGGCATCGGTCACACCGTCCCCATCTGAATCACTGTTTGGATCGTTGGGGTCTGCGTCTGAAGAGTCGACGACCCCATCCAAATCCTGGTCTGCATTGTCCTTAATGAAATAGGGTAAATAAAGGATCACATCGGTCACCGTTTCATTCTCTTCAGGGGCATCCGGGTCATTCTTCTCCCGATCTTCTGTGAAACGCCCAAAAAACTGAATACCTCCACTGGTAACCAGGGAAAGCTGGGAGGTGATAATTCCCTCGGTCTTTCCGTAAACAGGGTCATTGAAAACCCCGAGCTGGTATACGGGTGACTGGTTAGTAGGTATAGTCCCTACATTTTTATTAAAAGCAAAAACATCAAAAACCGCCTTGCCATTGACAAAAGGTTCCTGCCCCACGATACCATCGCCGATGGTCACGGGATCTTCATCACAGGAAACTCCGACCACCATAAAACCAAAACCCGCGAGCAGGTATAAGAATAATCGTTTCATTAAATGATTATTATGATTTGAGTACTTCGGTGTTGTAGAAGTTTGCATAAGCCTCTTCAAATTCCTGAAAAGAGACATGCGGCAATACCGGTTTCTCAAGCTTCGCAACATACTCCTGAAGTTCCTCAGGTATATTTTCGGTGGCTAAGATAATCGCGTCCGAATAATCGACGGCGATCTTTAACAAATTATTATAGGAAGGTGATTTCAGGATTTCTACAGGTCCTTCAGAAACTTGATCAAAGGCTATTTTATCAGCCATCTTCTCATTGAGATTTCCCTCAAAACCATTCCCGTAGAGGGAAGTCACTATTTTACTATCGGCAAACAGGGGTTCATCCGAATAGTATTCCCTTAAGTACAGCGGAAGCAGGGAAGCCATCCATCCGTGTACGTGGATGATGTCCGGGGACCAATTCAGTTTTTTAACGGTTTCCACAACGCCCTTTGCGAAAAATATCGCCCGTTCGTCATTATCGGCGAAGAGTTCCCCGTTTTCGTCTGTAAATGTTGCCTTTCTCTTGAAATACTCTTCATTATCAATGAAGTAAACCTGAATGCGTTCCCGCGGGATCGAAGCCACTTTGATAATGAGGGGCATATCCATATCATTGATCACCAGGTTCATACCTGATAAACGGATCACCTCGTGTAACTGATGCCTCCGCTCATTGATATTGCCATATCTGGGCATAAAAATCCGAATCTGACCCCCCTGACTGTTAACCATTCGGGGCGTTTCATAGGACATTTTTGAAACTGGGCTTTCCGGGAGGTAGGGAACTAATTCTGAAGATACAAACAATACCTTTTTACCATTCATAAAAGGAGCGTTTTAGTCAATTGCCTAAACGTAGCTGCAAAATTACAAAATTTATGCAGAATAGCCGTAATTATAGTAAGTTTGCTGCCCATTTACTCTAGCATGAACGTCCTAAGGACCAAAGATGAAATCAGCAGGTACAGAAAGCAACTTCACCATGAGGGTTCAAGCCTGGGATTAGTGCCCACCATGGGAGCCCTGCACGAGGGGCATTTGGAGCTGGTGAGAAGGGCATGCCGGGAAAACGAGTCCGTACTGGTAACCATTTTTGTGAATCCTACACAGTTTAATAATTCACAAGATCTTCTCAAGTATCCAAAGACCC
>NZ_JBAVZJ010000097.1:0-6750 GCF_049588695.1 Robiginitalea sp. | reverse complement strand
CAACCATGGTGCGAAGGGCCATTTTCGAGGTGAACCGCTCATCCTGCCTGGAAACAGGAAGTTTCGGATACCTTTTATTCAATTCCTTTAAAAATCCGCCGATAGCACCTTCCACCTCTGAAGGGGTATTGTCCATTTGCCTGGGTTCTCCCACTACGATACGCTCCACGTCTTCTTCCCGAAGGTATTGCTCCAAAAAGTCCCAAAGATCATCAGTTGCAACCGTTGTGAGTCCTGAAGCGATCAATTGGAAAGGATCTGTAATCGCAACACCAGTCCTTCTTGTCCCATAATCCAATGCGAGAATTCGTGCCACCAATAATTTTCTGCAAAAATAAGATATTCAAACCAAAGTGTTTAAAATTCGGATAACTATAAAGGCGTACCTATCTTTGTCAAAAAACCTGTATGGACCACCTTCGTTCTATTATTGAAGCTGCATGGGAATCGCGAGGACTCCTGAAAAACCCCGATACACGTGAGGCTATCAGGGAAGTAGTAGATGCCATTGATAAAGGGGAACTCAGATGTGCAAGCCCTGAAACGAAAGGCTGGACCATAAACGAATGGGTTAAAAAAGCTGTTGTCCTTTATTTTCCCATTCAGAAAATGGAAACCCAGGAAGTGGGTATTTTTGAATTTCACGATAAAATACCGCTTAAAAAAGGATATGAGGCCCGGGGTATTCGGGTAGTTCCTCATGCTGTTGCCAGGCATGGCGCCTATATCGCCCCAGGTACCATCCTAATGCCCAGCTATGTCAATATAGGGGCCTATGTGGATGAAGGTACTATGGTTGATACCTGGGCCACTGTTGGGAGTTGCGCACAAATTGGTAAAAATGTACATTTAAGTGGGGGTGTGGGTATAGGCGGTGTACTGGAACCCCTACAAGCTTCTCCCGTCATTATTGAAGATAATGCCTTTATCGGCAGCCGGTCGATAGTGGTTGAAGGGGTACACGTAGAAAAAGAAGCTGTTTTAGGTGCAAATGTGGTGCTCACGGCGTCTACGCGAATTATCGATGTAAGCGGTGATGCCCCGGTAGAATACAAAGGTCGTATTCCGGCGCGATCCGTAGTCATACCCGGGAGCTATACCAAGCATTTTCCCGCAGGGGAGTACCAGGTATCCTGTGCCTTGATTATCGGGAAACGCAAAGAGAGCACGGATAAAAAAACCTCCCTGAATGAGGCGCTTAGAACATATAGCGTATCTGCCTGAATTTCAAATTAATATCTTCGATTTATTACGTGTATTTCCCCGGGTTAGTGCGGAGTAAATATGGCAATTACAATTTTTTAATCGTTTCTTTGTTATAACAATGAAGGCCGTTTGAAGGCCGTGGCACATGCAACCAGCAACCAAAAATAAACTGACAGCCCTGATCATTACCTATAATGAAATGGGGTACATTGAACGGTGTATCGATTCGGTGCGCTTTGCCGACGAGATTATCGTAGTAGACTCACACAGTACAGATGGTACTTATGAATTCCTGCTCGAAGATCCGGATGTAACTGTCTTCCTGCATCCCTTCGAAAATTTTACCCGACAAAAAACTGTCGCTTTGGAAAAAGCCTCGAACGACTGGGTCCTTTTCCTGGATGCCGATGAAGTGGTAGGTCCTGAATTAGAAGAGGAAATCCGTGCTACCATCGATTCAGAAACGCCGCATGCAGCCTTCTGGTTTTACCGGAAATTTATGTTTAAACAAGCGCCACTGCACTTTAGTGGCTGGCAAACTGATAAAAACTACAGGCTTTTCCGAAAGAGCTCCGCCAGTTTTACGGATTGTAAACTCGTGCATGAAACCCTCGAGGTTAACGGTAGTTCCGGAATCCTCGAGAATAAACTTATCCATTACTGCTATAAGGGTTATTCCGATTACAAAAATAAAATGCTGCACTATGGCCGTCTGAAGGCCAAAGAGGATTTCTATAAGGAAAAGGGGTTTAGTTATCTGCTCATGGGAATCAAACCCGTTTGGAAATTTATCCATCATTATATTCTCAGGCTCGGATTCCTGGATGGAAAGAAAGGGGTGACAATCTGTTATCTCAACGCTCTTGGTGTATTGGAGCGCTATCGGGAATTGAAAAGACTGGAAGCTAAAAACAAGCTTACCAATTACCTGGTGATGCCGTAGTGGGTCCATACCCGTTTCTCCTGTTTTGTCTTTTTGCGTATCCCGGCATTCTTTTCCAGGGATTCAGGAGTTCTGTATCCGCGCTTGTGATCCAGGTGCACACATACTGCACTGTAACGGAGTTGTTTTGATTTGATTCCAAAATTAAAAAGGCGCTCCCCCAACTCACGGTCCTGTCCCCCATACTGCATTCGTTCGTCAAAACCATTTACATTGAGGATATCCTTTTTCCATCCGGAACTGTTATGTCCGTTCCAACTCGCGTTAGTGGGGGTGATCGCATTGAGGAATCGGGCTGCAAGGCCCCGGGCGGTCAACTTGTTATTTTTAAAGGTTTTTGGAATTCCCTTTTCTTTAAGCCAATTGATATCAAAACACCTCTGTTGTTCGATATCCTCAGGGGTAATAAGCAGGGAAATATTCATGGGGAGCATATAATATCCCCCTGAAATAAAATAACCCTCTTCCTTATTGATATAATGTACTTCTACAAAATCGCGGCGCGGAATACAATCCCCGTCCGTCATAATGATATATTCGGTATTACAGGCCACCACCGCCTTGTTCAATATCCGGGATTTCTGAAAACCGTCATCTTCCTGCCACACGTGGACGATCGGATAAAAAACCTCCTCCTGCATCCGCTACAAGAGCTCCCGGGTAGGAGCGGCAGAACCATCATCAGCTATGATGACCTCAAAATCCCTGAAGCTCTGGCAATTGAAACCGATCAAGACTTTTTCAAGCCATGCTTCTGAATTGTACGTGCTGACAATTACAGAAATTTTAAGCTGTTCTGAAGGGGTTTTCACAAAGGCAAAAGTATAAAAGTCTGCTGGGCTATCTTCGGATGACTCCTGTAAAAATACAGATTCGAAAAAAGTTCTCCCCGGTCAAAACAAGAAATTGAAGATGTGGTACCTTTGCAACCGGAAGAAAGGTGCTTTTACTGCACTGTCAAATAGAGATTAACACCTGATAGATGGATAGCCCTTTCCCGCGATATACCTATGGAAAACAAACGTTACCAAAAAGCCCTGACTGATCCTATTTTTCAGGTCATAAGTATGGCCGCTACAGAGCTTGGACTCGAGGCTTATGTGGTCGGCGGGTATGTGCGGGATTATTTTCTGGAGCGGGGAGCGAAACAGGATATCGATATTGTCGCCATAGGTAGCGGTATAGCCCTTGCCAAAAAGGTTTCGCAAATGTTGCCCGGGACTCCCAGGGTCACTGTCTTTAAAAATTTCGGGACCGCCATGATCCGGCAGGGTGATCTGCACCTGGAGTTTGTCGGGGCCCGAAAAGAAAGCTACCGCGCGGATAGTCGCAAACCCGTGGTGGAGGATGGAACCCTTGAAGAAGATCAGAAACGCCGGGATTTTACGATCAATGCCATGGCTCTGGATTTACGCCAGGAGTCTTTCGCTACCCTGCTCGATCCGTTTCAGGGGCGGGAAGATTTAAAGAAAGGGGTCATCCGAACACCTCTCGAGCCTGGTATTACATATTCCGACGATCCGCTGCGCATGATACGGGCGATACGTTTTGCAACCCAGCTGGGTTTTGAGATTACACCGGCTTCTTTAGAGGCTATAGAAAAAAATAAAGACCGAATCCGAATCGTCTCCCGAGAGCGGATTGTGGATGAACTTCAGAAAATAATGGCTGCAGACCAGCCTTCTGTTGGCCTGGCTCTGCTCCACAATACCGGACTCCTGGAGTATATTTTGCCGGAATTGACTGCCCTCAGGGGTATAGAGGAAATCGAAGGTCAGCGGCACAAGGATAATTTTTGGCACACCCTGGAGGTGGTAGATAATATTTGCAGGGCCACCGATAAAATCTGGCTGCGCTGGGCCGCCCTGCTGCACGATATAGGAAAAGCCCCCACAAAACGATTTGACACCAAAATTGGTTGGACTTTCCACGGGCATGAATTCGTCGGTTCGAAAATGGTGTATTCCGTTTTTAAAAGACTCAGACTGCCGCTGAACGAGCATATGAAATACGTGCAGAAATTGGTCAGGCTTAGTTCCAGGCCGGTGGCCCTATCCGATGATCACGTCACGGATTCCGCTGTACGACGCCTTATTTTTGATGCTGGAAACGATGTCGAGGACCTGATGACGCTTTGTGAAGCCGACATAACCACTAAAAACCCCAGAAAGCAAAAACGGTACCTGAGGAATTTTGCAGCGGTTCGAAAAAAAATTAAGGAAGTAGAGGAGCGCGACCGGATCCGAAACTTTCAACCTCCGGTCACCGGGGAACAAATCATGAAGGCCTTCAACCTGAAGCCTTGCAGGGAAATCGGAAGAATAAAGGATGCGATCAAAGAGGGGATTCTTGAAGGAGAAATCCCGAACGAACCGGAAGCCGCGTATCGTTTTATGATCCAAAAGGGCCTGGACCTGGGACTGACACCCTCGGGGGAGGCAACACAACCAAATAAGGGAGGATTATGAAAAAAATTAAACATTGGTACCGCCCCCTGGCAAAGATTTCTCTCATTCTTGTCTATCTGGTTATACTGGCGGGAGCGGTCGTTCGAATGACGGGTAGTGGTATGGGATGTCCGGACTGGCCCAAGTGCTTTGGCTACCTGATACCCCCTACGGAAGAATCGGAATTGCTATGGACACCTGAAAAAACCTATACGGAAGGACAGGTCATCATCCGGGACGAAACCCTTCTGGTTGCCCAATCGGAATTTACAAGCACTTCGGATTTCAGTCCTGAAAACTGGGAACCGTATACCCGGCATGATTACGCGGTATTCAATGCTACCCACACCTGGATCGAATACATCAATCGACTCCTTGGCGCACTGGCAGGGTTGGCCATGCTCCTCCTCGCCCTGGTATCCCTCGGGTGGTGGAAAACGCATAAATCCCGGGTGCTGCTTTCATGGCTGGGTGTTATTGCCATTGGATTTCAGGCCTGGTTAGGGGCTACTGTGGTTTATTCCGTCCTGGAACCTGTGAAAATAACACTTCACATGTTTATGGCCCTTGTGATTGTGGGAATGTTGCTTTGGATGGTCCACAGCTCTGATTCCAGAATTCGATCTTTCCGCTACGACCGCACCACCTACCGGATCTGGTGGCTGGTGGTTCCCCTGAGCATGCTGCAAATTTTAATGGGCACCCAGGTGCGCCAGTTTATAGATGAGCAGGCAAAAGTTCTCGGAATGGAGGCAAAAGCCTACTGGCTCGAAAATCCCGAAGTCGTTTTTTACCTGCACCGTTCCTTTTCCATCCTCCTGTTATTACTGCATGTTTGGGCTGCCTACAGGGTGGTATCCATGCGTTTGGGGTTTCACAAAATCAACGCCTCCTTCCTGGTGTTACTCGGACTGATTTCCACGGGGATCGCCATGAATTATCTTGCATTTCCATGGGGAAGCCAGGCGACACACCTTTTCCTGGCTGCAGTCTTATTCGGTTTTCAATGGTATGCATTTATGGAGTTGAAAAGCGCCTCCCGAACGGGTATTTCTTCGTAAATTTGCCGGAATCGCAACCCCACATGCTTATGATCTATAAAATCCGAGTTATTCTCGACTCTGAGGATGACGTTTTCCGGGACATCGAGGTAGATTCCGAAATAAGCCTAGAGGAATTACACAATATCATTACCCAGAGTTTTGGATTTTTAGGGAATGAAATGGCCTCGTTTTACACGGCTGATGAAAATTGGAATCAAGACCTCGAGATTACCCTCTTCTCCATTGGAGAAACGACGGATGCCCGACTTATGCAGGACACCCGACTCTCTGAGGTCATGGATGAACAGGCTCCTAAGTTGCTCTATGTCTATGACTTTTTAAATATGTGGACGTTTTTTGTGGAGCTGGCCGACCAGGAGGAGCCTGAAGAAGGGCGCATTTATCCAAATCTGCTCTTTAGCTTTGGAGAACTGCCCGATTCCCCTCCCGAAAAGCGATTTGAAGCCGATCCGAGTTCAGAAACTGAAGAACCTTTTGGGAGTTATGACGACCTGGATTTTGATGAAAACTGGAATTAACTTCAATTGACAACACACCTTTAAGGAGACCTCATGATCAACCTATACGCCACGCAACTGGAATCCATTTCTGTACACCGGGTCGGGAATAAGCATCGGGGAGAACCCCTTTTCCTGTCTGAGTCCACTTTTCCTTTAAACGATGAGATCAACGGGTTGCTCAAGGAGTACTTCTTCAAACCGTTTCGGGAAAAAGAAGAGAATTATTTTCGATTTGACCACGAAGCCGGATTGGAATTCCACCCGCTCTGGGAGGCGGCTCAAAAAGTTTTCAGTTCCCCGGATCAACTTCACCCGGTATCCAGGGATATTGCTTCCCACCTATTTGAGAAATCCAACCACCCCCATATCAAAAACGGAGAGTGCTATGTCGTTCACCTCACCGACGTCTTATTAGACAATGAACGGGTAGATGCTTTGGGGGTCTTTAAAAGTGAAGTCAAACAGGATTTCCTTCAATTCCGCGAGAATGGCGGGAACCTGGATATGCTCATCAAGCAGGGAGTAAACCTCACAAGACTGGATAAAGGCTGCCTGATCTTTAATAAGGAAGCTGAGCAGGGGTATAAAAT
>NZ_JBAVZJ010000096.1:0-3440 GCF_049588695.1 Robiginitalea sp. | reverse complement strand
TGAAACCGTATTTTTGTAGGGCTTCATTCAACCCAACTTAAAAAGAACTAGTTTTCATGAAAGGTGTACTACTGGTAAACCTGGGATCTCCGGACAGCCCAACAGCAAAAGATGTCAAGCCCTATCTGGATGAGTTTCTAATGGACGAGCGTGTGATCGACGCCCCCAAATGGTTGAGAACGATTCTGGTTCGGGGAGTTATCCTGCAGACCCGGCCCAAAAAATCGGCCAAAGCCTATCAAAAAATATGGTGGGAGGAGGGATCCCCCCTGATCGTGATTTCGGAGCGATTTCTCCATAAAGTTCGCTCCAAAACGGACTTGCCGGTCGCTTTGGGAATGCGCTATGGATCTGGTTCCATTGAAGAAGGCCTGAAGGAATTAAGCGATCAGGGAGTCGATGACGTTCTGCTGGTCCCTTTGTATCCGCACTACGCCATGAGTTCTTATGAGACGGTAGTTGTAAAGACTCTGGAAATCCAGCAGGAGAAATTTCCACAAATGGGAATTACAACCTTGCCGGCTTTTTATAAAACCCCTGGCTATATAAAGGTGCTGGCAGATTCCATACAAGACCATTTAAAAGATTTCGAATACGACCATGTGCTGTTTTCGTATCACGGGATTCCGGAACGCCATATACGAAAATCAGACCCTACCCGCTTCCATTGTAAAATTGACGGCACATGCTGTTCCGTTAACTCTGTGGCCCATAACAGTTGTTACAGGCACCAGTGTTACGATACTACGGAGCGGATCGTTCAAACCCTTGGCCTGCCCCGGGATAAAGTGAGTTCCTCCTTTCAAAGCAGGTTGGCAGGAGATCCGTGGCTCAAACCCTATACAGATTACGATTTTAAGCGGCTGGCTGAAGAGGGCAAGACCCGACTGGCAGTGATTACCCCTGCCTTTGTCAGTGACTGCCTGGAGACCCTGGAAGAAATTGCCATGGAGGGCAAAGAAGAATTCCTGGAAGCCGGGGGTTCGGAGTACATTCATATTCCCTGCCTGAACGACCGGGAAGACTGGGTTGCCCTGATGGGAGAGTGGATTGGCCAATGGGCTGAAACCGATGCCCTCCCGGTGTGAAATGATCTGACGGGAGGTGATTGGTTTTTGCGGGATTTGCGCTTATCTTGAATATGGGCGGGAGGGGGATCCCTTTTTTCCATAACGTAGCGGTTTTCCCGATGAAATAGCATTAAACACATATGGGGTTTCCCCATAAAAAGATCGAAAATCAATCACATATGAAATGAGCCATAACAATTCTTGATACCAACCGAGATGGTTATTGGCGAATTACATCTGACCTATTAAAAACAATAAAAATAAACAGATGAAACCCTTTACCACTGCACTTCTTTTTATGGCCGGAATGGTTCTGGTCTCAGGACAGGATCGGATTTCCGGAGCGGAGTTCGCCACGCGGTCTGAGGTCCTCGCCCAAAAAGGAATGGTGGCTACCAGTCACCCTTTAGCCACCCAGATAGGCCTTGATATTCTTAAGAGCGGTGGCACCGCTATCGATGCTGCCATTGCAGCCAATGCGGCACTCGGGCTCATGGAACCAACAGGCAGCGGTATTGGAGGAGATCTCTTCGCCATTGTATGGGATGCAAATTCGAAAAAACTGCATGGCCTTAACGCCAGCGGACGGTCTCCAAAATCGTTAACGCTAAGCGAATTCAAAAAGAAAGGGCTCCAAAAAATCCCATCTTTCGGCCCACTGCCCGTGAGTGTGCCTGGGGCCGTAGATGGCTGGTTCGAATTGCATTCCAAATTTGGCAAACTACCAATGGCAGATTTGCTTGCACCTTCTATTCGCTATGCCGAAGAGGGATTCCCCCTGACCCAATTAATCGCCTGGTACATGAACCGTACCATCCCCTTCTTCCAGGGCCGGGAATTCCCAAACATCAAAGAGACCTATTTAGACCAGAACGGAGGACAACTCCCCCGGGAAGGAAGTATCTATAAAAACCCGTTTCTTGCACAGACCTATCGCAGGATTGCCGAAGGAGGGCGGGAGGCTTTTTATCAAGGTGAAATCGCCGAGACCATTGCTAGCTTTATCCAAAGTCAGGGCGGCTATCTGACCACCGCTGATTTAAAAGCCCATAGTTCGGAATGGGTGACTCCCCTTTCAGTGAATTACAGAGGATACGACATATGGGAACTCCCACCCAATGGGCAGGGAATTGCAGCCCTTCAAATGCTTCAAATCCTGGAAGGTTATGACTTTTCAGCTATTGAATTTGGCAGTGCGCAGCACCTGCACCTCTTCACGGAAGCCAAAAAACTGGCTTTTGAGGATCGGGCAAAGTATTATGCAGATCCGGATTTTGTTCAAATCCCTGCAAAAACGCTGCTTTCGGATGCCTATGCCGAAAAAAGACGGGGGCAAATTGGTGATAAAGCCGGGGTCTACAGCGCAGGTGAAATCAGTGCCGGGGAGACGATATACATGACGGTGGCCGACCAGTACGGTAACATGATCTCCCTGATTCAGAGTAATTACCGGGGCATGGGATCGGGCATGGTCCCCCCGGACCTTGGGTTTATGCTTCAGGACAGGGGGGAATTGTTTAGTCTGCAGGAAGGACAGGCGAACACCTACGCCCCCGGAAAACGGCCTTTTCACACCATTATTCCCGCATTTATCACCAAAGATGGAATTCCCTGGGTGAGTTTTGGCGTTATGGGAGGGGATTTTCAACCCCAGGGCCATACTCAAATTGTGATGAACCTGATCGATTTCGGAATGAATCTACAGGAAGCAGGAGATGCCCCGAGATGGGATCATACCGGAGGCTCTTCTCCCACAGGCGAGGGGCCGGGTGCGGGTGCAGTCCGTATTGAGTCCGGAATTCCTTACAAAACAATACGTGGCCTCATGGACCGTGGACATCAGGTACGCTATGCAAGAGGGGTTTACGGAGGGTACCAGGCGATACTTTGGGATGCTGCAGAAGGCGTGTATCATGGAGCTTCTGAGAGCCGCAAAGACGGGCAGGCCGCCGGGTATTAAACCCCACGTGGATTTCAATGACCCTCGGTTCACCATAGAAATATAACTAGCTCAGGCCATGCATTCAATTCTTTCTTAAACCATGTCAGGCGTATCTTCAGAAGAACTGGGCACCCAACCTATCGGGAAATTATTGATTCAGCAAGCCGTTCCTGCTTCTATTGGAATTCTGGTGATGAGCTTGAACATCCTGGTGGATACCATTTTTGTGGGAAATTGGATTGGGCCCATCGCCATTGCCGCTATCAATGTAGTGCTGCCGGTTTCGTTCTTTATTGCCGCCCTGGGAATGGCTATCGGAATCGGGGGAAGTAGTATTATTTCGCGAGCCCTTGGAGCTAATCAGAATGAGAAAGCCCTTAAAACATTCGGAAATCAGATTACCCTAACCCTCTTGGTAACCTGTGGCA
>NZ_JBAVZJ010000095.1:0-4942 GCF_049588695.1 Robiginitalea sp. | reverse complement strand
GTGGTAAAATGGGAAACCCGGGCCTGGGGAGAAATCCCTGCAGATTTCGGAAGGAAATAGAGGCTAACTTCCATTCTTATTGCTGAAGCTATCGCAAATCAAAACCGTATATTTGCAAAAATCTTTAGAAGCTTTGGGCAAATTACTAATCGTGGGAACTGTTGCATTCGATGCTATTGAGACCCCCTTTGGCAAAACCGACAAAATCCTCGGAGGAGCCGCAACATTCATAGGCCTGGCTGCCTCAAACTACAATGTTAAACCAGCTATTGTCTCTGTGGTCGGAGACGATTTTCCGACTGCCTATCTCGATCTCCTTACCAGCAAATCCGTCGACATCGAGGGTTTGGAAGTGGTAGAAGGAGGAAAAACCTTTTTCTGGAGTGGCAAATATCAGCACGACCTGAACAAACGGGATACGCTCGCAACGGAACTCAACGTACTTGCTGATTTTAAGCCAAGGGTTCCCCGGGAATTCAGGAATCCAGATGTAGTGATGTTGGGCAACCTGCATCCCGAGATCCAAATGCAGGTACTGAATCAACTGGAAAGCCGTCCCAAATTAGTGGTCCTGGACACCATGAATTACTGGATGGAACACACCTGGGATGCCTTGATTGACGTCATTGGCAAAGTTGATGTGATCACCATTAATGACGAGGAAGCCCGACAATTGAGCGGGGAGTATTCCCTGGTCAAGGCGGCTCGGAAAATAAGTGCCATGGGACCTGAATATGTGCTGATTAAGAAAGGGGAAAACGGAGCTCTTCTCTTTCACGACAAACGCATATTCTTTGCACCCGCCCTCCCCCTGGAAGATATCTTTGACCCGACAGGCGCCGGAGACACCTTTGCCGGAGGTTTTACGGGCTACCTGGCGGGTACCGAAAACATCTCTTTTGACAATCTTAAAAACGCTGTAATACACGGTGCGAATCTGGCGTCTTTCAGTGTGGAGCGATTTGGAACAGAACGCCTTCAGGAATTAAAGCCTTTGGAAATAGAGGCGCGATTACAAGAGTTTAAAGATCTGACCCAGTTTGATTTTGAAATAAAATAACGGGGCAGATCCTATTCGTTTTTTAATCCTATCTCCATGAGTGACGCGATAAAACATGAATGCGGTATTTCTCTCATCAGGCTTTTGAAGCCCCTTGAGTATTATCAGGAAAAATACGGGACGGCCTTTTACGGGGTCAATAAGATGTATCTGATGATGGAAAAGCAGCATAACCGTGGGCAGGATGGGGCCGGTTATGCCAGTATCAAGCTCGATATGGACGCAGGGGAGCGCTACATGAGTCGTATCCGGTCTATAGAATCCCAACCGATCCAGGATATTTTTGACCGAATCAACCTGCGCATTAATACCTCTCTCGAAGAAGCCCCTGAATTTGCCAAGGACATCAATTGGCTCAAGCGGAATATTCCGTATATCGGAGAATTGATCCTCGGGCATGTTCGTTACGGAACTTTCGGGAAGAACAGCATAGAAAGTGTACACCCTTTCTTAAGACAGAATAACTGGATGCACAGGAATCTCATTGTCGCTGGCAATTTCAATATGACAAACGTCAGGGAGTTATTCGACAATTTGATTCAGCTGGGGCAGCATCCCAAAGAAATGGCAGACACCATTACGGTCATGGAAAAAATTGGCCATTTCCTGGATGACGCTGTCGCCAAATTGTATAAAGACATTAAAAAAGAAGGTTTCTCTAAAATGGAGGCTTCACCCCACATTGCAGAGCGATTAAAGGTGTCTAAAATTCTTCGGAAATCTTCCAAAAACTGGGATGGCGGATACACCATGGCCGGTTTGTTGGGCCACGGTGATGCTTTCGTACTCAGGGATCCCTCGGGGATTCGGCCCGCCTACTACTACCAGGATGATGAAGTGGTGGTTGTCGCCTCGGAGCGCCCCGCAATTCAGACTGTTTTTAACATCTCCTACGACGCCGTCAAAGAGCTCCCACCGGGCCATGCGATTATCGTTAAAAAAAGTGGTCGGGTATCCATCGATCAGATTTTAAAACCCAAAGACCGGAAAGCCTGTTCTTTTGAACGGATCTATTTCTCCCGGGGCAATGACCGCGAGATCTACGAGGAGCGCAAGGAACTCGGTCGTCTTTTGTTCCCCCAACTCCTGAAGACGATTAACGGGGATATCCGAAGAACCGTGTTTTCATACATTCCCAATACGGCAGAAACTTCTTTTCTGGGAATGGTTCGGGAGGCGCAGTCCTACCTGAATAAGAAAAAGGAAGCTCAGATTCTCGAAATGGGATCGGATCTGAATCCGGAAACCCTTCATGAAATTCTCGATGTACGCCCCCGAATTGAAAAAGTAGCGATTAAAGATGCTAAACTGAGGACCTTTATTACCCAGGACAGCAGTCGTGACGATCTGGTCGCCCACGTATACGACATTACCTATGGCTCCGTGGAAAAAGGAGACTATCTGGCCATTATAGACGACAGTATTGTAAGGGGGACAACCCTGAAGAAGAGTATTTTGAGAATTCTGGACCGTCTGAATCCGGAAAAAATCATCGTGATCTCTTCAGCCCCACAAATACGCTACCCCGATTGCTACGGGATAGACATGGCCAAGCTCGAGGACTTTATAGCCTTCAAAGCCGCCCTGGCACTCCATAAAGATCGGGGTACAGAAGATGTTATCGAGAATATTTACCAGGCCTGCAAGGCATCGGTAACCCGTCAGGACTCTGAGGATGTCAATTACGTCAAAGGCTTTTACGCCCCTTTTACCGCCCAGGAGATATCGACTAAAATAGCCGAAATTTTAAGCCCGCCGGATATCCGGGCTGAGGTGACCATAATCTACCAGACCATAGAAAACCTGCATAAGGCGTGCCCGAAGAATCTCGGGGACTGGTACTTTACCGGTGAATATCCCACACCGGGAGGTAACCGGGTTGTAAACCGGGCATTCATCAATTTCTACGAGGGTAAAAACCAGCGTGCCTACTAGTATTTTCGATGAAATACACTCTTAAGGGTGTTTCATCGATGTTTTAGGCATTTCATCGTGGAATTAATACCACAGGACGGTTCGGACCTTACATTGCCTGTGCCATAGCATAAGTAGGTTTAAGTTCATGGTAAGATTTGGGGAAAAAAGGTGGAGACTTCTCCGCCTTTTTTATTGTCCTACCACGGCGCTTCCATTTTTTCACACCTCTTGAAGATGCTCCTTTCAGCAAGCGTACTACTTCTCCCACACGTATTTAATACACGGGTATTTCAACGGTTTTAACGGGTATTCACCCGAGAGCTTTTCCACAGCTGACTCCATCGTCTAGTTTTGGAGAACCATAGCATAAGTAGGTTAAGTTCATGGTAAGATTTGGGGAAAAGGCAAGGGTAAAACCTTGCCTTTTTATTTGCCCATAATCCCCCTGATTTCCACGGGATTGTTCCCCAATTATAAAGTTTAAGATGTAGTCCTTTTCGGACTTTCATCGTTTTTTCTCGGATATTTTCTTTGTTATTTCCCTTAATACCAGTATTTTAGTACTGCCATAGCATAAGTAGGTTAAGTTTATGGTAAGATTTGGGATGAAAAGGACAGAGTTTTCTCTGTCCTTTTCTGATTTATACACAAAAAAATCCCGGGTAATCCCGGGATTCTTATTAAAACCTTCGCTACACCCTGGCTTAACTGCCTTTGGTGTATTCCTCAGCCACCTTTTCCCAGTTTATAACATTGAAAAAGGCATTGATATAATCAGGGCGCCTGTTTTGGTAATTCAGGTAATACGCGTGCTCCCAAACATCCAAACAGAGAATGGGATGGCCTCCACAACCCGTGCCGGGCATTAGGGGATTGTCCTGGTTTGGGGTAGAACAAATCTCTACTTTACCGCCTTTATGCACACATAACCAGGCCCACCCAGATCCAAACCGTCCAGCTGCTGCCTTGCTGAAAGCATCTTTAAAATCCTCAAAGGAACCAAAAGCCTCCGTTATAGCGCTGCCCAGAGCTCCTTGCGGATCTCCGCCTCCATTTGGTGACATAACCTCCCAGAAGAGGCAGTGGTTATAAAAGCCGCCCCCGTTATTCCTAACGGCTGTATTAGACATGTCCAATTCGCCTAAAATGGATTCAATAGACTTATCGGCGAGGTCTGTTCCTTCAATAGCTGCATTGAGTTTAGTAGTATACCCATTGTGGTGCTTGGTATGGTGAATTTCCATAGTCCTGGCGTCGATATACGGCTCCAGAGCGTCGTATTCATAAGGTAAATTTGGTAGTTGGAATGACATAAGATCGTGTTTTTTGTTATCAAAAGTGTTGATCAAAAATACCGATTTTAACAAACACTTTGCGCTAATTTATTGTTAAGAAGCTCTACAGATTCCTTAATTTGCAAAGAATGGACCAGCACGTAAAAGCCTTTCGAATCTTTGATGCCTCCGCGGGCTCCGGAAAGACTTTTACCCTGGCCCGGGAATATCTCAGCTTGATATTACGGCCCGGTCCAGGAGGATTATTCCGGAAGATTCTGGCTATTACCTTTACCAATAAGGCTGTAGCGGAGTTAAAAAGTCGCATTCTCGACAGTCTTATGGAATTCGCCTCCCTGAGTGCTGAAAATTCAGATACTACACCCATGTTTGAAGCTGTGCGCTCAGAGTTGCAAACAGATCGGGCTGCCTTAATCCAAAGAAGTAGTGCAGTACTCCAGCAAATACTCCATAATTACGCATTTTTCGACGTATCCACCATCGACAAATTCAATCAAAGGGTACTCAGGACCTTTGCCCGCGATCTGGACATCCCCGCAAATTTTGAGGTCGTACTGGAGACAGACCTCCTCCTGGAGGAGGCCATTAATGAGCTTATAGCCCAGGCCGGAACAGATAAACAACTGACGGATATACTTGTCGATTTTGCCCTTGAAAAAGCCGAAGACGA
>NZ_JBAVZJ010000094.1:0-1724 GCF_049588695.1 Robiginitalea sp. | reverse complement strand
TATTGAAAGGCTTACCAATGACATAATTGCCCTGGAAGAGCCGCTAAAACGCGATTTACACAGTAAAGCGCGAAAAGCCCTGCGCTATGTCCTTGGTGAAGACCACCCGGCGAAAGCAGCGCTCCTTAAGTGGGTTCAGGAATTCGGGGCCTTTTGTCAACCCCTCTTTAGCTCGCATTTGTATTCCGAGCTGGAAGGCAATGCCACGCAGGTACCGGAGGTTCAGCCTCAATATGATTCCAACCCCGAGATGAGCGATGGCCGGATTATTTTGCGCGATAATTTTGACCGCTTATTCGCCCGACATCCGGAGGCGCTGATTTTTGGAGAAGATAGCGGTACGATCGGAGACGTAAATCAAGGGCTGGAAGGCCTGCAAAAAAAATATGGGGCGCTGCGTATTGCAGATACGGGGATACGGGAAGCGTCCATTATAGGCCAGGGTATTGGAATGGCCCTGAGGGGGCTCCGCCCGATAGCCGAAATTCAATATCTCGACTATGTTCTATACGGCCTGCAAACGCTCAGCGATGATCTCGCGACACTTCACTACCGCAGTGTCGGCAAGCAGAAAGCTCCCCTTATCGTTCGCACAAGGGGGCATCGTCTCGAAGGCATTTGGCATTCAGGCTCGCAGATGGGGGCTCTAATTCACTTGTTAAGGGGAATGTATTTATTGGTTCCCAGAAACATGACCAAAGCTGCCGGTTTCTATAATACCCTGATGAAAAGTGATGAACCCGCATTGATTGTGGAGAGCCTTAACGGTTACCGGCTCAAAGAACCTGTCCCCAGTAATTTAGGTGAGCTCTGTACGCCCGTGGGCCAGGTTGAAGTAGTTCGGCAGGGCACAGACATTACCGTAGTTTCCTATGGCTCTACTTTCCGAATAGTCATGGAGGCGGCAAGGGAGTTGCAGGAAGTGGGAATTGATGCTGAAGTTATCGATGCCCAAACACTGCTCCCTTTTGACCTGGAGCATCAGACCGTGGTCAGTCTTCAGAAAACGAATCGGTTACTGATTGTAGATGAAGATGTACCCGGAGGTTGCGCTGCCTACCTCATGCAGCAGATACTCGAAGAACAACGGGGTTACCAGTATTTGGACTCAGCACCCCGCACACTTACAGCCCAAGCACACAGGCCGGCTTATGCAAGTGATGGCGATTATTTTTCCAAACCCAGCCTGGAGGATGTTTTTGAAAGTGTGTACGCCATTATGCATGAAGCGCGGCCTGCAGACTTTCCACCCCTGACCTGAGATGAAAGATCTCGGGGCATTGCTGGAGGAACGTTTCGGGTTAAGCCCAAGGGCCATCCACTTGTTGGAAGGATACGAGGATAAGACGTATCGCATTGATTCTCCCAAGGGCCGGAATGTCCTGAAAACACACACAGCAAAACCCGGGGTAATCCATCACCTGACCCTGGAAAACGAGTTTGTACAGGCCCTGGACGAATCGCTCCCATATGATTTCCCCCTGCCCCTTAAGACTACCGATGGTTCCAAATGGGAACCCTATGGGCAGAAACTGATACGCCTGCTCCCCTTTCTGGAAGGTGATTTTCTTGCAGAAGTAACCCAAACTGATAAACTTTTGGAGTCCCTTGGTACTTTTTTGGGTAAAGTGAATCAGGTGGGGATGTCTTTAACCCCTGAAACCGTATTAACCGGCGCCCCGGCCTGGGATTTGCAACACCTCCCCTTTCATAAGCAAAATTTA
>NZ_JBAVZJ010000093.1:0-1534 GCF_049588695.1 Robiginitalea sp. | reverse complement strand
TTGAAGCCCATAACCCAAAGCCACTCTCTTCCAGATATCCAGCGATAATTTTAGTTTGAGAGAACAATGCCATAAGGATCACAAGGAGTAACATGATCACATCGATAACGCGTTCGGTCACTATGGTTCCAAACCCTTTTTGAAAAGGGACGCCTTCATAGGTCGACAGGCCTGTGGCACGGAGGACTTCTCCGGATCTGGGGATACCGAGATTGGCAAAATATGCAGAAAGTACCAGAAGGAGGTTGTTGCGGACCCGGGGCTGATATCCCAAAGGTTCGAGCAGGTAGTTCCACCTTATGGCCCGGGACAAGTGGCTTAAAAAGCCGATTCCCAGCGAGAGTAAAATCCAAAAAGGATTTGCTTCCCGGATGTATTTGAGAATCTGTAAACGGTCTTCGGGTGAGGTGATAAGATACGAATAGGCAACCAAAGCAACGCCCAGGGCAATGGGAAGTATTGTTTTTAGCGCCTTTTTCGTACGTGCTTTCACAATTAGTTGAGCAGGTTGGTTTCCTCGTTGGGAAAAACCAGGGCCGGATTAAAGTCCCTTGCCTCTTCTATATTCATCCACGCATACGCGATGATAATCAGGATATCTCCAACGGCAACTTTACGCGCAGCCGCCCCATTGAGGGTAAGCTCTCCACTACCCCTTGGACCGGGAATAACATAGGTTTCCAAACGCTCCCCATTATTATTGTTGACAATTTGGACTTTTTCTCCCCGGATGAGGTTGGCGGCATCCATAAGATCCTCGTCTATAGTGATACTGCCAATATAATTAAGGTCTGCGCCTGTTACCCGGACGCGGTGTACTTTAGATTTGACTACTTGAATTTGCATTCCTGTGACATTTAGTTCAGGGACAGGTTATCGATCAGGCGAACTCCTCCGAGGTAGGCTGCGATAAAGGCCCTGTATTTTTTCGATTTGTCTATAGTGCCAACCGGGAGCAAGGTCTCCGCATCGGCAATACTAAAATATTCGAGTTTAAAGTCCGGGTGGGCCTTAAAGGCTTCACGGACAAATTCCGCGATCTCATTTGCATTTTTCGTGCCAAAGCTATTTTTGACTTCCTGAAGCATATTATAGAGGAATCCGGCTTCTTTTCTCAGACTATTTGTCAGTAGGGTATTTCGTGAGCTCATCGCCAGCCCGTCTGTCTCCCGCACAATAGGGCAGGGAACAATAGACACCGGTATTTCTTTTTGTTTTACCATTTGCCGCACCACCTGGAGCTGCTGATAGTCTTTCTCCCCAAAATATACCCGATCGGGTAGGATAAGACGCAGCAGGACCTCGACGATGGTTGCGACACCGTTAAAATGCCCGGGGCGGAAAACCCCCTCCATCACCTGTTCCAGGTTTCCGAAATCGTATGTCCTGGCATCGGGTGACGCTCCGTACATTTCAGATACCTCAGGCGCAAAAACCGAGATGGGACAATCCAGATCATTTAATTTGTCCAGGTCTGTATCCAGGGTTTTGGGATACTTGAGAAGATCCTGGGGATTATTGAACTGTGTAGGGT
>NZ_JBAVZJ010000092.1:0-3728 GCF_049588695.1 Robiginitalea sp. | reverse complement strand
GGTTAAATCCGTATTGAGTAGACTGAGGGCTTTGGTCTTTTCTACAATTTCCTCCCCTTGTTTCTTTCGGAATTGCGTATACTGCTTCATATACTGCAATCGCTTAAATGCCTGAAAAAAACTCGTCGATGACATCAGGAACAACAAACGGTTTTGTTGGGACCGGTTTTCGTATGATTTGCGGATCATTTGTGCATAATCCCCTTTCAAGGTCTCCAGATCTGACCTGAGCTTGCTGATTTGCCGGATATTTGCATTAATCTGGCGGTTGAGCAAATTAGACTGCTGGTTCGTGATACGGATGAGTTGCTGCTGCCTGTTGATTTTTTGATTCAGGGCTTCCATTTGATCAAGCACACTCCCTTTTTGTTCTCTTTGTGCAAAAAGCAGCCTGTTGATTTCCCGTATTTCGTTTTCAAGCTGTTCTTTACGCGCTTCCAGGGCCTTCTGTTCCCCGGTCTGCGCCTGGGCGCTCAGGCCAAGGCATAGGAGGAACAGGAGTCCAATCAGGGTTCCAATATTGATTTTGCCACTGTTCACTGTAAGGCTACCGGATTAAAACCTTTCGGTATTTTATAGGGGAAGCGTAATTCCCTGTTCAATTCAACCTGTTTATAATCAATCCCAATGCTAATCTTTGCATCGGCCTCGATGGCATCAATCTCCACGGCCTCTGGCAAAAACTGCCCCTGAACCTCCTGATAACTGGTGTAGCGTACCGCCATAACCCGTTTCATTGCCGGTTGCGCCATCTCCTGAGAGGCCATCCGGAAGTACCGGGGTTCAATTTTAATCAAAAACTTATAGAGCTCCAAGGCAGTTTTGGGCTGTATTTCATACGCATCAGAGGAGTGTCGAAGGTTGTAGTTCCGCCCTTCCAAATCCATAAGCGACTTCCCGATGAGCAGGTTTTGTAATTTACTGAAGTCAACATCAGAACCGAGAATCTCACTGAGGTAAGAATAATCGCCATCGAAGTACTCGTTGCTCAATTTGTTGTAAAAAGATACTCGCCCGGGCGTAATGAGTACTTTGATGACCCCCAGGGGGGCACTCAGCCAAATGACCTCATCTTTTTTCATCCTTAGGGAAACCGTCACATGCTGCGACTCTGCCCCGTCGGAATAATCAATCCCAAGCCGCCCGCTCAAAGTCCTGAACTTAAGACCGGCAGCTTCGTGATTCCGGATGACATTTTTAATCGACAAACGCTCATCTACGCTTCCTCCACCCACCGTTCGCGTACTCCCACATGAGCTTAAACCCAGCAGGAGAATCACCATTGCGTAAAAAATACACTTCTGTCTCACAAACCCGATTTTAATTTCTCCTCGTATTTCTTGCCCTTTTCAGGCGTACCCAGGGCGCTATAGGCCTCGATGAGCGTTCTGTAGATCTTTTGAGCATTCGCCGAAGGCTCCAGGATAAAGCCCTCTCCTTCCTTTAATAATTCCAGGGCTTCCTCTGGTCGCCCCTGTCGCAGAGCCGCCAAACCCTGACTGTAGTAAAAGTAAGGCTGCAAAGGATAAAGCTCCAGGGCTTCGGCGCTTTCATCCTCCAGTGCCTTCCAGTTCTCCGATGTGATTAGTTCCTCCATTCGGGACTCCAGGGAGGCAACTGTTCGACGATCTTCGGAAGGCCCGGACCCTTTATGCTGCCCCGCGGTCACCGGTTGTTCTTTTATAGATTCCAAAACACTGATCTCCTCCTCCATCCACCTCGCTTCCTCAAGGCCAGACAGGGGAGAGAGCTGGGCCTTTGCCTTGTCGTACAGACCTTCTGAGATATACCAACGCGCCAGATTCAACCGCAATGCCGGCTCCTCCAAAGGTAAGTCCGAGGCAAACGCTTCATGATTCATGCTCTGTGGTTTAAGCGCGTTCATAAAGGTGTCCAGATACCAGTATTCCGAAGGGTCAGACTGTAAAGCCCTCAGGGCGTATGGTGTTGCCCGCCTGTAAGCCTTAGCAAGATTCAGGATTCGCGCCAGTTCAAAGTCGACAACCGGATTGTCCGGATCGAGCTTCTTCGCCTCGAGCATCAGTGCCTCGGAGCGATCGTAATTCTCAATCCCTTTTTGCTTCAAAGCCTCAAAAAAGGCCTCCTGAAACTGGTCTGTATAGGATTCGGTGAACAGGTCTGCATTTCCTTCCTCCTGCCCATGGGCCATTCCGGACCCTAACATCAGCAATAGCACCCAAAAATATTTTTGACCCTTCATCCTATGTTTTCACCTTGTGTTAGCGCACTCCGGTACTCCCAAATCCCCCGCTTCCCCTATCGGTTTGTGAAAGCACTTCTACTTCTTCCCAATGCGCTTGTTCAAAACGGCTGATCACCATCTGGGCAATCCGCTCCCCGGGCTCAATACGCACGGGTTCATTAGATATGTTTACAAGAATTACGCCAATCTCACCTCTGTAGTCTGCATCAATAGTCCCCGGGCTGTTGAGCACGCTGATCCCTTTTTTAGCCGCCAGACCACTCCTGGGGCGCACCTGGGCCTCAAAGCCCGCGGGCAATTCCATATATAACCCCGTGCCTATGACGGCCCGCTCGAGAGGGGCCAGTTGAACGGGTTCCTTTAACTCAGCCCTCAGGTCCATCCCAGCCGAAGCTTCCGTTTGATAAGACGGGAGTTCATTCGATGATTTATTGATTATTCTGACTTTCATTTTCCCCGGATTAATTTTATTAATACCTCCTTTTCCAATCGGTATAACAACCCCAAAAATACTAAAAGTAAGAGCAGGCCGATATAGAGGTTCCTATTAAAAACATAGAAAGAAAGCACTGAAAATCCAATGGAGATCCCCATGTAGAAAAAGATCTTGCGCAGGTTATAGGGAACCGGGTAGTACTTCCTGCCCCAAAAAAAGGAGAGCAATACCATTGTGGCGTAGGCCGCAAGTGTAGCCCAGGCCGAAGCGAAATAGCTGTATTTTGGAATAAACAGGAAGTTAATTGCGATGGTGACCACTGCTCCCACAATGGAAATAATCGCCCCATAACGGGTTCTGTCCGTCACCTTATACCACACGGATAAATTGTGGTAAATCCCCAGAAAAAAACTGGCGAGCAGTATTATCGGCACAATGGCCATGGCCTCCCAATACGCCTCGTCACGTACAAAAAGCACTTTCAATACATCTGCGAAAACAACCACGCCCAGGAGAATTACACTCCCTAAGACCACAAAATAATTTGTGATCTGGGCATAGGCTTTCCTGGGGTTTTCCGAGTTGGAATGGCTGAAGAAAAAAGGTTCTATCCCGAGGCGGAAGGCCGTGGCAAATAGTGTCATAAACATTGCCAACCGGTAACAGGCAGCGTATTTTCCCATCTCAGCTTTTGCGATATCTACCGGCAGCAACTCAGTCAGAAGATATTTGTCGAAGACTTCATTGATGGTAAATGCAATCCCCGCAATCATTACCGGTAAGCCGTATTTGAGCATGCGTTTGAAAAGGGCCCTGTCAAACTCAAAGCGCATCTTAAAGTAATTCCCGCTTAAAATCAACAGGGTGATCCCACTGGCGATCAGATTGGAAATCAGGATGTAATTCACTTCAAAATCAGGGCGATATAAGGCTTCCCAAACGCCTCCCGACCCGCCTGCAGCCAATTTTGGGAGCAGGAGTAAAAAGAACAGGTTAAACCCCAGGTTTACACAGATGTTTGCAATTTTGACTATTGCATAGACCGCAGGTTGCTCAGTAGCTCTTAGG
>NZ_JBAVZJ010000091.1:0-6386 GCF_049588695.1 Robiginitalea sp. | reverse complement strand
CATTTTTACTACCTTACCCTTTTTATTTTTAGAGCATTCGTGTAAAGGCTTTTTACGGCCTGAGTCCTAATCTCCGCATCGGAAAAATTCCTCAGGGTATTCCAGACAGATCACGAATCGGTCAAATCCATATGGCCAATCAACTACAAATAAACCGAAACACATGAAAAGAAGAGACTTTGTGCAGTACGCCGGATTGGGAGCCGGGGCATTGATGATGCCATCCCTGTTGATGGGAAAAGACATTCCCACGGAAGCCCTGCTGGCACCGGGAATGGACCTTGTTCTTAAAAAGCAAATGGCCGATGTGGCACTGAACACGGCAAAAACCCTTGGGGCCTCCTACGCCGATGCGCGTATCGGACGCTACCTGAACCAATACGTCTTTACCCGGGAAGACCGGGTGCAAAATGTGGTCAATACCGAATCCTTCGGGATCGGGATCCGGGTAATCGTCAATGGCACCTGGGGCTTTTCCAGTACCAACGATGTAACCGCAGATGGCATTGCCAAAGCGACCACACAGGCAGTTTCCATTGCCAAGGCGAACGGGATACTTCAAAAAGAGCCGGTTCAACTCGCCCCAGCCCCCGGGTATGGGGATGTTTCATGGAAAACACCCATAAAAAAGGATTTTAAAGAGGTTCCTGTATCCGAAAAGGTAGACCTGCTACTCAGCGCCAATGCAGCTGCCATGGAGGCCGGGGCCAGCTTTGTGAATTCCGCCCTTTTTATGGTCAATGAACAAAAGTATTTCGCCTCGACCGACGGATCGTATATCGATCAGGATATCCACCGCATATGGCCCACCTTCACCGTAACAGCCGTGGATCGTGCCGCGGGATCATTCAAAACGCGCCAGGCCATGAGTGCCCCGATGGGGATGGGCTTTGAATATATGGACGGGCTGGATTCAGAAAAACTGGCAGGGCCTGAAGGAATTAAGCTCTACCGCAACAGCTACGATATCGTGGAAGACGCCCGTCTCGCCGCCCAACAGGCACAAGCAAAGTTGACGGCCAAATCTGTGGAAGCCGGGAAGTACGACCTGGTGCTGGAACCGAACCACCTGGGGCTTACCATTCACGAATCCGTCGGGCACCCGCTGGAACTCGACCGGGTACTGGGATACGAAGCCAATTATGCGGGAACGAGTTTTGCTACCCTGGATAAATGGAAAACCGGTAATTTCAAATACGGCAGCGACATCGTCAACCTGGTGGCCGATAAGACCCAGGTCGGGTCCCTCGGCGCAGTAGGTTATGATGACGAAGGAATCAAGACCAAAAAATGGGACCTGGTCCGAAACGGGGTACTCACCAATTACCAGGCCATCCGTGACCAGGTACATATGATCGGGCAGAACGAATCCCACGGATGCTGTTATGCGCAAAGCTGGGACGATGTCCAGTTCCAGCGTATGCCTAATGTCTCCCTGGAACCCGGAAAGGAGAAGTACGCCATTGACCAGATGATCAAAGACGTGGAGAAGGGGATTTATATCGCGGGTCGCGGGTCGTATTCCATCGATCAGCAACGCTATAATTTCCAGTTTGGAGGTACGGTTTTCTTTGAGATCAGGAATGGGGAGATCGTCGGGATGCTCGATGATGTTGCCTACCAGTCCAATACCCAGGAATTCTGGAATTCCTGCGTAAAGATCTGTGATGAGAGCGATTACCGTTTATTCGGTTCGTTCTTTGACGGGAAGGGACAACCCTCGCAAATCAGCGCGGTTTCCCACGGCAGTTCTACTGCCCGTTTTAACGATGTAAATGTGATCAACACCGGAAGGACCATTTAACAGGGGTTTCCATAAAAAAGCAGACAATGGCAATTTATACAAGAGAGGAAGCGAGAAAAATCCTCGAGAAAGCACTGAGTTTCTCCAAGGCGGACGCCTGTGAAGTCAATCTCAATGGCAGTAACAGCGGAAACATACGATACGCCAGAAATACGGTTTCCACCTCAGGGTACAGCTCCAACCAGACCCTGGTGGTGCAATCGAGTTTTGGAAAGAAATCCGGGACGGCCACCATCGATGAATTTGATGATGCCTCCCTTGAAAAAGCAGTCCGGCGGGCCGAGGAACTGGCCCGGCTATCCCCGGAAAACCCCGAATTTATGGAGCCCCTGGGGCCACAGCAATACGATGAATCGGCCAGTTATATTGAAAAAACGGCTAAGGTATCCCCAGAGTACCGGGCACAGGTCGCCAAAAGCAGTATCGAACCCGCAGCGGCCAGGGATGTTACCGCTGCCGGATACTTCAATGATTCTGAGGGTTTCAGCGCTATGATGAACAGCAACGGTCTGTTCGCCTATAACCAGTCGACCAACATGGACTTCACGGTCACCATGAGGACCAATGACGGTACGGGCTCTGGCTGGGTCAGCCGGGATTACAACGATGTCAGCAAATTTGACGCTTCCCAGGCCTCAAAAACAGCGATTGACAAAGCGGTTTTATCCCGGGAAGCCAAAGCCATCGAGCCAGGGAAGTATACCGTAATCCTGGAACCCGCCGCCTCAGCAGGCCTGTTGCAGAACATGTTTTCGGCCTTTAGCGCCCGTGCCGCAGACGAGGGACGGAACTTTATGTCGGCCCCCGATGGCGGCAATAAATTGGGTCAGAAGATTGTGGATGAGCGCGTGACCTTTTGGTCGGATCCTTTGCATCCCGATTTACCCACCGCCACCTGGAACGGTGCCGGGCAACCACTGAAAAAGACTATGTGGATCGAGAACGGCGTGGTCAAAAACCTCGCTTACAGCCGCTACTGGGCGAAACAAAAAGGCGTGGACCCCGTCCCGTTCCCCGCTGGGGGGATCATGGCCGGAGGCGACGCCAGCCTGGAAGACCTGATCCGAAGCACCCGGAAGGGCATCCTGGTTACCCGCCTGTGGTACATTCGCAGTGTGGATCCCCAAACCTTGCTATATACAGGGCTTACACGGGATGGAACCTTCTACATCGAAAACGGGGCGATCAAATACCCGGTCAAGAACTTCCGGTTTAACGAAAGTCCGATCATCATGCTCAACAACCTGGAAACCCTCGGGCAACAGGTCCGGATCGACGGGAACCTGATCCCTTATATGAAAATACGCGACTTTACCTTTACCAGTCTTTCCGACGCGGTTTAGGCCCCTGGAGAAATACGAGGCTGGTTGCCAGAATTGGCAACCAGCCCTTTTTTGTTGTGAACGCTTATCGTAACCAAACGTGACGACTGCCCTGGCAAACGAGTTTTTCTTTACACGACTGCAATACGAGTCCGGTGACTGGGACGTGGACCAGCGGATGCCCTCAAACCTGCTGAATTCCCTGGTGGAGTACACCACCCTCCAAGTGGATCCCCTGGAGCGGATCGTCCCGCTGAGCAGTGAGGATATCTTTAAAAGCCCGTTTTGTTACCTCTCCGGCCATAAATTGGTGGAGTTCACTTCCCGGGAAAAGGAAAACTTTGAGAAATATGTGCGCAACGGCGGCTTTGTCTTTGCAGATGACTGCAACCACGATATCGACGGCCTTTTCGCAAAATCCTTTGAACGGCAGATGGAAGAGATCTTCGGCCCCGGGGCTCTGAATAAGATTCCAAACGACCACGAACTCTATTCGGTCTTCTTCGATTTTGAAGACGGGCCGCCCACCACCTCCCAGGAACTCAACGGATGGGGGGACGACCTGGTCCACGACTACCTGAAAGCCATCGAATTCCAGGGGCGCATTGGAGTGCTCTACAGTAACAAGGACTACGGCTGTGAATGGGACTACGATTTCAGGAATAAGAGATGGTACAAGATCGACAACACGCGCTTCGGGATCAATATCGTCCTGTACGCCTTAACCTCATAAAGGATTACAATGAATACGGAATTGGAACAAATCGCAGCTGAAGTAGATACCTTATCCCAAAAGCTGCAGGCCCTCAAAGCCGAGATCGGCAAGGTGATCATCGGGCAGGAGCAAACGGTAGACCAGTTGCTGATTACCTTCCTGGCAGGCGGGCACGCCCTCCTCGAAGGGGTCCCGGGCCTGGCCAAAACACTCATGATCCGCACCCTGGCCGATGCCATTGATTTGAAATTCAAAAGGATTCAGTTCACCCCAGACCTGATGCCATCCGATATCCTGGGTACGGAGATCCTGGAGGAAGACCACAGTACGGGGAAGAAGTTCTTTAAGTTCAACAAAGGCCCCATTTTTTCGAATATCATCCTGGCGGACGAGATTAACCGGACCCCTCCCAAGACCCAGGCCGCCTTGCTGGAAGTCATGCAGGAATTTTCAGTGACCTACGGGGACCAGACCTACCCCCTTGAAAAGCCGTTTTTTATACTGGCCACACAAAACCCGATTGAACAGTCGGGAACTTTTGTGCTGCCGGAAGCCCAGCAGGACCGTTTCCTGCTTTATATCGCGATCGGGTATCCGGGTGCTGAGGAGGAAGCGGCTATCCTCAAAGCGACCACGGGGACCACAAGGACAAGTCTGCAAAAGGTCATCAGCGGGGCGGATATCCTCAGGCTGCAGGAATTGGTGCGGGAAGTATCCATCAGCGACCCCCTGATCGACTACGTCAGCGAGATGGTCCGGGCCACCCGCCCGGACACCTCAGGGCTGGAATACGTCCGCAAGTGGGTGGATTGGGGGGCAGGGCCCAGGGCCGGGCAGGCGATGATCCTGACCGCCAAGGCGAATGCCCTTTTACAGGGGCGGCTGTCCGTAACCCCAGAAGATATCCGGGCGGTGGTCTATCCAGTCTTTCGCCATCGCATCCTTGTGAATTTCCGGGCGGAATCCGAAGGGATCCGCTCCGACAGCGTTACAGCTGAGATTCTGGATAAGATCGAATACAAGGCTTCCTGATGGGCAGGCAGGACTACCAGGACCTCCTAAAACCGGAATGGCTCGGCACGGTATCGGGGCTTTCCCTGATTGCGCGTATTGCCGTGGAAGGCTATACCTCTGGGTTGAACCGCAGCCTGAAACTCGGTCCGGGCATGGAATTCAGCCAGTACCGCGGGTACCAGGCCGGGGACGATACCCGGTTGCTGGATTGGAAGATGCTCGCCCGCTCCGGCAGGTACTATATCAAAGAAGCAGAACAGGAAAGCCTGGTAAGCGTTAAATTTATTGTAGATGCCAGCGCTTCCATGGAATACCGGGAAGCAGGGATTTCCAAGGCCGAATATGCCAGGCTACTGGTGGCTGCCCTTGCCTATATGGCTTTTAAACAGGGAGATGCCGTTGGGCTTTACGCCCTGAACGATCAGGACCTGGTCAGTGTCTACCCGGCGGCGGGTAGACGGCAATATTACCGTTTGTTGCTCCACCTGCTTGAAGTTACCAATACCGGAAAATGGCCCGAGCCCTCCCGGGCCATCCGTAGGATACCGCATCAAGGCCGCAGGGAACTGGTATTTTTTCTGACGGATATGTATGAGGACCAAAAAGAGCTCACCCGATTTGCGCGCAACCTGAAAACCCCCAGGAACGAGGTGGTGGTGCTACAGCTTATGGGAAAGGCTGAAATGGAATTTGACTACAGCAGCCCCCTTACTTTTGAAGACCTGGAAACCGGGGCCAGGGTAGAAGTGGATACCGCTAAGGCCCGGAAAATGTACCTTGAAAAACTCAGGGCGCGGATGGGGGCCATCCGGGAAGCGCTGCTCAGCCAGGGGATCGGGTACCACCTTTTCCGTCTGGACACTCCCCTGGACCAGGCATTGCACCAATATCTCAAAGAACGAAGTCGATTGAACTGAAATGTTTTTTGCCAACCCCACATATCTCTGGTCCCTGCTCGGCGTATTGCTACCCATCGGTATCCACCTCTGGAGCCGGCGGCAGGCCCGGACGATCAAAGTAGGGAGTATTGACTTATTGGAGGCTTCAGATTCGGTGAGGTCCCGGGCCATTCGCCCAAACGAATGGTGGCTCCTGGCCCTGAGGGTCCTGATCGTGTCCTTATTGGCACTGATCCTTTCCGGGCCCCGGATAAACCAACACGCCCCAAGGGAGGGGTTTGTCTATGTGGTCGAAGCGTCCCTGCTCCGGGACGGAGGACTCCCCGGGGAGCTTAGGGATTTTTCAGGGGAATTACCACGGATCAGGCTCCTGGAGCAGGGCCTTCCGTTATGGGATCCGGACGAAACCCCTCCCCAAGGTGTCGAGCCCCCGGCCTATTGGCAATTGGTACCAGAACTCAATTCCCTGAATGCGGACAGTGTCGTGGTGTTTACAAAAGGGTATCTCAGCGGGACCCGATCCAAAAGGCCCGTATCCCCGTCGCACATCCGCTGGATTGGGATAGAAAACGAGGATTCCCTTGTGAAACCCCTGCTGGCCCGGGGCGATGCTGAAACGGCTGAACTCTATA
>NZ_JBAVZJ010000090.1:0-5362 GCF_049588695.1 Robiginitalea sp. | reverse complement strand
GACCGTATATCATCTATTCGCGTACCCAGCGGATGGTCCGTAACCGTTTACAAATCGAACAATTTTGAAGGATCCAGCGAGACCTATACTCGTGATGTTCGTTGCCTCGAGGACAAATTCAACGATGCCATTTCCAGCCTCAGGGTACACCGTTCCGGCAGCAACCACAGTATTAAGACCAGGAATACACAAGGGTATAATAACCGGTCACAAAATTCCGGCAGAGTTACCTATGATGCCCGGGGTCAGGTTCCATGTAAGCTGGGGCGTGGAAACCCTACGAACAATTGTGATTTCGGAGTCGTGAGACGTGGGAGTGGAGATGCAGACGTTCACATTACCAAGAAGGATGGGCGTAAACGAGTCATCTATTTTCAGAATGGACGGGCTGTTGGATATGACCAGAGCCAGGCGGACAGGGGTCAATTCAGGGCTTCCAAGGAAAGTGACCTCTATATCATCAATATCGGAGAGGAGCGCTATGAAATTCCTGAAGCGGTAATTTACGGGGGGTAAAACGCCCCGGGGAAGGTGTGAAATTAGATGCATCCTACCTAAATGAACCTGGTTTTGGATTAGAGTACTCCATAAATTCAGCAGTTAAAAAAAGAAATCTGTTTCGAGCGGGTTGCCTATATTTGAACAAGGCAGAAGCCTTAATTCTTTTGATTTTTTTAGCGCTAACTTCACTGAGATTATGGAGTACTTTCTTATCGCGTCCGTTCTGGTATTACTTTCCGCCCTATTCGGCTATCTGAATGTTCGTTTGTTTAAGCTGCCCAATACAATTGGGCTTACCGTCATCAGTATTTTGTTTACCCTGGCGGCTTTTGGGTTGAGTTCTGTTGACAATTCCCTGCTACAGGCTGAAAAGTACATAATTACCCATATTGATTTCAAAACGGTCCTATTGGACCTGATGCTCGGCTTTTTGCTCTTTGCCGGCGCCTTGCATACCGACCTGGATAAACTCAAAAAACACCGGTGGCCCGTATTGTTCTTTGCCACTTTCGGGGTCCTGGTCTCCACGTTTCTGGTAGGGGCTGTCACTTATCTACTGCTGCCTGTTTTGGGTATAGAAGTCCCTTTTGTGTATTGCCTGCTTTTCGGGGCCCTGATCTCCCCTACCGATCCGATTGCGGTTTTGGGGATCCTCAAAAAAGTGGGGGCTCCAAAAAACCTGGAGATCAAAATTGTAGGGGAATCCCTCTTTAATGATGGTGTGGGGGTTGTTATTTTTCTCACCATTTTTGGAATAGCCAATGGTACTGAAGCGTTTTCCGTAGTGGAAATAGGAAAACTGTTTGTTGTAGAAGTTCTCGGAGGGGTACTTCTCGGCCTGGTTTTAGGGGTCATTACTTTTCGGATGATGCGAAGTATAGACGACTATGCCATCGAGGTGATCATATCCCTGGCCGCTGTTATGGGGGGAATCGTTTTAGCGCAATACCTGCATGTTTCCGGCCCTTTGGCCATGGTTACGGCTGGCCTTTTGGTAGGGGCGACAGAAGCGCGATCTGCGGCTATGTCGGTGATGACCGAGACTTACGTCGATAAATTCTGGGAACTCGTGGACATTCTTTTAAACACCATTCTCTTTGTGCTCATCGGAATGGAAATACTCGTACTCGAGTTTGAGAACCAATACATTATTGCGGGGCTTATAATGATACCGGTTACCCTGGTTTGCCGCTACCTGTCCCTTTTGCTACCCATTAAGATTTTCGAAAAACCGCTTGAGTTCTCCCCCAACACGAACCTTATCATGACGTGGGGGGGATTAAGAGGGGCGATTTCCATCGCCCTGGCCCTGAGCCTTACAGAGGCTATGTTCCGGGATCTTTTTCTGGTCATGACTTACGTGGTGGTCATCTTCTCGATTATCGGCCAGGGGCTCACGGTAGACAAGCTTATTGGCAGACTAAATAAAAGCAGCGCCTAGGCCATCTTATGTGACTTTTGTCACTTTTTGTCTTCTAAAAACTTCGGAATTTTGACTTGTAATTCAAGTCGATGTACATAAAAAGAAAATCATTCGCCCTTTTTTGGGGTTGGTTCTTGTTTTTTTCAGGACTTGCAGGCACACAAGCCCAACACGAGGCACCTACACCTTCTGATACCATCACTATACTCGAGGCCGAGTCCCACAACCCCGAGCGATCGATCGAGGCCCTAAAGGATGTTTTTGGCCTGGGAACGATTTCGGGCCACGTCCGGAATTACTTTATGAATACGATTAATCAGGGGGCGCTCACAGACTATTACGCCAATGCCATTGGAGGCGCCATGCGATTTAAATCCCATAGGATTTTTGGATTCGAATTCGGAGCTGCCGGAATTTTTACCTATAAGTTATTCTCCAATGACCTTAATAAAGCAGATCCGATTACCGGGGGAATTGCAGAATTCGAGCATCAACTCTTCGATGTCCTGGATACGGATAACTTCAACGACCTGGACCGTTTGGAAGAACTTTACATCAGGTACAACTTCAAACACGGTTATGCAACGTATGGTAAATTGGCCATTGAAGATTCCCCGCTTAAGAACCGATCGGACGGTAGAATGAAACCTTTTGCCTATAATGGCCTATGGTTGCATTATGACCTGCTTGAGAAACACCGGTTCAATTTGTCCTGGATAGATCGGATTTCCCCGCGAAGCACCGTGGAGTGGTTTGTTTTTAAAGAAGGAATCGGTTTTTTTATTCAGGGTTTCCAACCGGATGGATCAGAGGCCGAGTATCACGAGAACCTGGAGTCCGAAGGTATAGCCATGCTCTCGTATCAAACTCGTATTTCAAACTTTAGCTTCGAGTTGTATCAATGGTATCTCCACAATATTTCCTATTCAGGGTGGATCGGGGTGGAATATGAATACCGGGGATGGAACCTGGGGGTGCAATATGTATTGCAGCTACCCGATAATTTTCAAAGATCCCTGGAGTATGAACAGCGCTATATGCAACCGGAAGAACGCGGGCAGGTAATCAGTGGGCAGGTAGGGTATAGAAGTCTTGATTGGGAATGGAGCGTGGCCTACACCCGGGCTTTGGCCAGCGGTCGTTTTCTTTTTCCCAGGGAACTCGGGAGGGACCGGTTCTACACCTCGATTTCAAGATCGCGCCTGGATGGTTTCGGGGATACTGGAGTGCTCACCCTAAGCGGGGACCATACGTTTGGCATTGATCATTTTTCGGCCGGTGTAGACTATACCCGGACCTTTGGCCCGGAGGTGGATGCCTTTGAATTCAATAAATACAACCTGGATGCCTACCAACAGTTTAATCTCCGATTGCATTATGCCCTAAAAGGCTTTTTTGAAGGGATGCATCTGGAATTCCTCTATGTGTATCGGGACAACCTGAACAATTCAGAGCCCGAGGTAGTTTTTAACCGGGGAAACCTGCACCAGTTAAATTTTATCACAAATTTTGAGTTCTGAGACCTGTCTGAACCGCGTGGTATGGCTTCAAATTAAATTTTTCCACTATCTTTTCCCATCAATCCAAGCTGGTGGACTCAATCCTGAAATACCGTTTCGAAGCCTTCCTGATCTCCTTTTGCCTTGTCGTATTCGGGAGTCTGTTCTTTCCGCCCAAGCTTTTTGAAAACCTTCTGGAACCTGCATTTATTATCCTGAATATCAGTGCTGGCTTTACGATTATTTATCGGCTGGAGAAATGGCGACGCTTTTATACCGTACTCTTTATTAGTACCCTGGTTTTTGAATTGATTAATTGTTTTTATGGCTTTGGGGACCATACATATCTGCAACTTATTCTATTCGCCTTACTCGTACTATACTATTTAATAGTGACCGTAGCCATTGTCCGTGAGGTATGGCATACCGAGGAAGTAACGCGTAATGTTATCTTTGGAGTCATGGGCGGATATACCGCTCTTGGCCTTATCTCCTTTTTTATATTCCTGGGAATAGAAATGGCTGATCCCGGATCATTCTCAGGCCTGGATTCTTCGAATCCGACAACTCAAAATCAGAGTCTACTCTATATGGCTTATATAACTTTAATGAGTATAGGATACGGAGATATCACCCCAACTACCCAAATAGCCCAGAAAGCCACGGTTTTAGTGGGCCTTCTGGGCCAATTTTACCTGGTCATTATCACGGGGGTGGTTGTGGGCAAATACATCAACCAACAAAGAAAATAAGTTCGAAAGGCAATCCCCCGGATTTTAACACAAGAAATCTACTCCCCTAAAGGTCGAAGGGATAAATAACCTTCCATTCCTCAGCCATGTCAACGACGGTCCATCCGTCGGCCATAGCCTGATCCAGGCCTTTGTCCAGGCGCCCGATATGCGAGTCCCGGTCGTACGCCCATTCCCGTTCCCCATCTGTGTGATGCACATAAAGCATAAAAGCCCCCTGCGGATTACTCGCTGTGTATTGCAGCATTTGCAGGTCGCCGTCTGAATTCCCCGCGGCGAAAATGGGTTTTTTCCCAATGTGCTGGTCGATACCCACAGGTTTTCCGTCCTTGTCGTCCACAAAATTGACTTCGGGAATCTTTCTTAAAACCGGGTTGCCGTCATTGTAATCGAATTGGGTCTTTACACTGCTCCCTACAATTTGATGGGAGGGTATTCCGTATACCCCTTCAGCCCAGGGGCGCATAAAATCGATTCCTCCCCCGGAAACGATAAAGGTGGTAAACCCATTGTCCCTGAGGTATTCGAGAAGCTCAAGCATCGGTTGATACACCATACTGGTGTACGGTTGATTTGTTTTCGGATGCCGGGCTGTTTGAATCCAATCCAGCACAGAAGCTTCAAATTCATCCCCGGTCATCCCCGTATGGGAGGCCATAAGGAGTTTAATCAATCCCGGCTCACCCTCTTTCATTACGGCTTCCATATCACCTTCCAACAAGGCCTTAAAAGGTTGCTTGTCCGACCATTCCGGGTGGTCCGGTGCCATAGCCCTGATGCGATCCAGGGCAAATGTAAATTGAAAATACATCGGTTGTTCAGACCAGAGTGTGCCATCGTTATCAAAGGTGGCAATGCGATCTTCTTCGGGTACAAAAGAAGGACTCCCCTGTGTGGTGACCTTTTCGACAAAGGCCGTAATGGCAGCCTTGGAAGGGCCCTCATTCCAGGAAGGCAGGGGATCCTCGGCCAGCACGGCGACTTCAGATTCAGGAGCGACGGTTTTCGCTTCCTGATTCCGGCAACTCCATGCCAATGCGATTAATAAGAATAGTACAAATGTGTTTTTTATGCCTTTCATACTCGTATGTTTTAAATCAATCCGAAAATATCTAAAATGAGGGTACTCCTAAAAATCAGAAAATCAAACCTCTGGTTGTGTTTTGAGTTTAAATTACCCCCAGGTC
>NZ_JBAVZJ010000089.1:0-7865 GCF_049588695.1 Robiginitalea sp. | reverse complement strand
CACCAGCAGTTGGTTATTGGGCTTGGCCTCCCCCGTGGCCACCTTGGAAACCACTTTATTAACCGAAAGCCCAAAGGAAATGGGCAGTCCGGTTTCCTTTATAATCCGCTGGCGAAGTTCAGTGGCATAGCGGTAGCAGCCAAAAAACCGGTCCATCCCCGAAAGGTCGGCGTAAAACTCATCGATACTCGCCTTTTCAAACAAAGGCGTCTGTTCTTTGATAATGGCAGTTACCTCATCGGAATGTTTGCTATAGGTCGCGGTGTTTCCGCGAATCACCACAGCCTCAGGGCAGAGTTCCCGGGCCATCCGCATGGGCATACCCGAGTGAATCCCATACCCCCTGGCCTCATAGCTGCACGCCGCGACTACACCGCGGTCACTCAGCCCCCCTACCAAAATAGGGCGTTGTTTCAGGCGGCTATCCATTTTTCGCTCCACAGAGACGAAAAATGTATCGAGGTCCAGATGAAGAATGGTCTTTTGCATCTCAGGATTCTAAAATTAAGGGATGCTAATTTATGGATTATTTCCTTTTTTTTGGATTTTTTCCTATTTCACTTGTGTTAATATTTAGATTCGGGACGGGGCGGGGCTGAAGTGGTGTGTTTTTTTTGGTGTACAGCAAGGTTCTGACCCATCGCCTTACCACTTAAAATGGGATGCCGGTGATTTCCCGACATAGAGATTGCAGGGATAGCGTTTAACTTTAAGGGTTGGGTGGCCGGGCAATTACAAACCTCCAAAGTGGACAGAAAACCCCATACCGATCCGTTACTCCATCCGCACTGCAACCACTTCACATTAAAACCCGTGCCTGTCGGCTCTTAAACAAAGGCAAAGCCCGTGGAAACCCGGAATAAGAAGGCATATAACGCTATAAGGATAAGCGCAAAACAAAACCACGCAAATACCTTTAAAGAATGTCTGACCAGGTAATTTCCCAAACTCCGGAAAGCCTCCAGATAAATCGCTCTGAGTAAGTAAATCGTTTTCATCTGTTTATTTTTATTGTTCTTAATAGGTCAGATGCAATTCGCCAATAACCATCTCGGTTGGTATTGAGAATTGTTATGGCTCATTTCATAACACCTGCTTTTACACATAGAAGTGCAGAAGGTATGCCAGAGCCAAAAAAACCTTATTTTTTTGGATTAAAGACAAGGAATAATAGATCAACGACCCGATTTCGGGTAGGATTCCAGACGAGAGGTTATCATTTTCAGACCTTTACAAAAGCACAAAAACTGAAGTCCTGAACACTACCCGACGGGGTATTGTGCGCCACATTCAGGCAGGTAACCGGCTTAAAGTACGGTCGCATCGCGGCCTTTAATTCCTCTGTGGAATACCGCTGAACTTCCAGCCCACTGCATTTTAAAGGCCCCCGATCTGAAAAGGTTCCCAAAACAAGAGACCCCCCGGGCCGGATACCCGCCACAGCGCGCTGGATATATGCCGCTTGTTGTCCGGGCTCGGTCAAAAAATGAAAAACCGCCCGGTCGTGCCATAAAACATAGTCGCGATCCGGGGTGAAATGAGTGACATCCCCCTCTATCCATTGGATTGTGGAGGCCCGCTCGCCAAGCCGCTTCCTGGCCCTTTCCAGGGCATTCCCCGAGATATCGAGTACCGTGATGTCCGTGAAGCCGCGATCCAGCAGGTGGTCCGCCAAAAGGCTGTCTCCACCCCCAACATCGATCACAGGGGCTTCTTTGGGTACATTCAGGCGGGATATCAGTTCCAGGGATGTCGCAGGTACAGGCTGGTGCCAACTCACCGTTTCCAGGGGTTTTGAATGGTAAATGTGCTCCCAGTGTTGTTTTCGATCTTTTCCGTCCGCCATCGCTACAGATCCCTGTCTTTGTATAGGTTACTTAATTTCTGAAAATGGATTCCTGAAGTAATGAAAAGTTTTATTCCGGGGATTCCACAACTACATAGTCGTATTGGATTTTCCAGCCGTCGCGGTGTTTTTTCCAGAAGACCAGGTAATTTCCAACGAGTTCCATGGAGGGAACCGGGCTGTCTTCATTGGCTACAAGGCTCTGGACACCCCTTCCCCGCTCTACGGCATGGTCCCCAAGAAACTGAAAGTCGAGCACTTCGAGTTCCAGGTTCCAGTCCCCGAGTTTGGCGGCTTCCTTTTGGGCAGCTACCCACGCTTTACGGCCCTTTATCGGCGGTTGGCCCGAAATCAGTTGTATAACATCTTCCGCAAAATATTCTCCGGCCTCTTCGAACTTGCCTTCACGGTTGAGAATATTGATCATTTTATTCGCCTCCTCTATGGCCGCCAGGGCTTCTTTGTATTCCCGTTCGGTATGGACTGCCTTTTTCTCCGCCTCAACAGCTTTGGACTCCTCTCCTTTACACGAGAGGAAAATGAGTAGTAACAGGACTACTGGTATGGCCTTTTTCATGTCTGTATATATTTTGGTTGGGTTTTGGGAGCTTTTAGCGCTTCCCAATCTCTTTCCAAGATAATAAATTCAGACAAGATACCCTTTAGGGAGGGATACCCGGAGAACCTATTCGAAAGGAAACCCGGTATACACCCTGTAAATAAAAGCGTAAAGCACAATCAAAAACATGACAAAACTGAAGATGGAAAAGGCTTTGAAATAGCGTTTGACTATAAAGTTGCCAATATTCCGGAATGCATTGATATAAATGTCTTTTATAAGGGCGAGCGTACTCATAACTTTCTGATTTGGATTCACCTCAAAACTATGTCGAATTCAAAATTTTCATCGGCCCGGTCGATGAATGACACGGAAAACAGGCAAGGGCATATCCCCGGTGTATTTCATCGATGAAGTATTGTAAAACAAGGACTTGTAGGAATTCTCTTTCTATCGGCAATGTGTGTTTTCGATCGTCCAAATACCATCTTGCGACAGCTGTTTTGGGAATTGGCACGGTCGATTAAAACCAATAAGTATTACTTTTGAAAGATGGCATCAAAACTTTTTAACTTTAGGGGGATCGGACTACTCGCGGTTTTGCTTGTTGTGACTTCCTGCAAGTCTTCGAATTCCGAAACCGAGGCTTCGGGTATCACATATTGGATAAACAGTTCAAAGGTGCCCTGTGAAGGGGTTGCTCCAATGGACTGCCTCGAGGTACGTCAGTCAGAATCTGCCGACTGGCAGCTCTTCTATTCGGAAATAGAGGGTTTTGACTACCAGCCCGGCTATTTGTACCGCATTAAAGTACGGGAGGAAAAACGGGACCCCGAAAACATGCCGGCGGATATCAGTTCCGTCAGGTACATCTTAGTTGCTGTTGAAGAAAAAATACCGGATTTATGATTACTTTTAATCTATCGCTGTATTTACCCACAAGACATGTAAAAACAGCTTTCCAAAAACATTAACCCTAAAATCCTAAACCGACGTAGTGATGAAAAAAATATTTAACCTTGCCGTTTTAAGTTGCAGTGTACTCCTTATCGGATTTACTTCATGCAAACCCAAAGCCTCTGAAAATCAGAAGCCAGAGGCCACCCAAACTTCGGAAGAAGAAGCACCGGCAACTGAGTTTACCGGAGATGGCCACAACAGCCGAATTTCTGTAGACTGGAATGGAATCTACAAAGGCACCATACCGTGCGCGGATTGCGAGGGAATTCAGACCGAACTTACCCTGATGGAAGATGGAAGCTTCGAGCGGAACACCACCTATTTGGGCAAAGACGGGGAAACCCATAATGAAAAAGGGAATTTCACCTGGGACGACAGCGGGTCTAATGTAACTCTGGCTCTGGAGGATGGTAAAACCCAGGAGTATAAGGTAGGGGAAAACATGTTGTTTCATCTGGATCGGGAAGGAAATCGGATTACAGGAGATCTGGCAGACAACTATATACTGACGAAAAACAAAACCGACGCAAGGTTAGAAAATAAAAAATGGGTGCTGACCGAATTGATGGGTCAAGAAATCACCTTCGAAGATGAAAACAGCCAGGCTTTCCTCATGTTCGACAGTACCTCCGGTCGCGTGTCAGGGCACGATAGTTGTAATCGCGTAATGGGCAGCTATGAAATCCTGGAAGGAAATCGGCTTACCTTTGGCAGGGGTATGGCCTCAACGATGATGGCTTGCCCGGACATGGAAATTGCCGATGGATTTAATGAAGTCATGAACAAGGTGGACAATTACACGGTTGCCGATGGTGTCTTGAGCCTGAATAAAGCCCGTATGGCGCCCTTAGCGCGTTTTAAACTGGTGACAGAATAACTAGACCTGCTGATAGAGAAAAGACGGATAACTCATAGACTCTTGCCGTTGCAGGCTTTCCGGGGGTAGTATCCCGTAAAAAAAAGACGCAGGAATTTCCACAGGGGTTTCTGCGAGCCATTCCAGGCCAAAAGTGTACCAAAACCGGTTTTGGATTCCAACCCGGGTATATTCCAATTGTACACAGTTTGACAGATTGGTTCCGATAGGGTGAAATTTGCAGTTCCCCCGGGAAACCTCAACCAGGGTTGCCCGGCGTTCTTTGTGCACCTGCAGCCAGGCATCGGGTGTTTCAACGGGGTTAAAATGCGTTGCCTGATCGGCCTGCAGGACAAAGCCGTACTTGACCCAGGTCTCCCGATACCCTTTCAGGCCGGGGGCGATTTCTGTGGGAACCGGGTTACCTTTTCTCGATTTAACCTCTATCCTATTTGTTCGTATTTTGACGCCAACCCCCTGTTCGAGGACCGGGATCAGGTATGTGTCGGTCCGCTCCTCAAAGGTTGCAGCTCCCTCTGGGAGTTGCCCAAAGAAAGCGGTCAAGTGCTCCATGGGCTGCTCGTAAAACCAACGGATTTCGCAGGTTTTTATAGACTGCATAGTTATACAGGTTGCGGGATTCCAGGGAATGCCCCCAGTCTTACCCGTCTGTTGAATGTAGTAAAAAGACCAGGGGACTGCAACAAAAAAGCCGGACATTGCAATGTCCGGCTTTTCTCTTCAAAGACCTCAAAAGGCCGCAGGTTAAGCTTCACAACTCACACAATCCTTCTTCTGACGGAATTTTTGTGCCGCATTCATACTGTGCTGGTAATACAGGGATTTCAGACCCAGTTTCCAGGCCGAAACATGTACCTTATTAATCTCCTTTACCGGTGTATCGGGGTGTACCAGAATATTAACAGACTGTCCCTGATCGATGTGGTTTTGACGGTTAGCTGCCTGGTAAATAATGGCCAGCTGATCGATTTCCGCATACGTTCGGAATACATCCTTCTCCTCTTCGGTGAGGAAATCCAGGTGTTGTACAGAACCATCCATATCCCGAATACTCCTCCATACTTCCGGAGTGTTTTGCCCTTTTTCCTCCAGCATGTCCATCAGGAACGGATTCTTGATGGTCGTTTTGATCTTCGCGATATCCTTGACGTAAATATTGGACCAGATCGGTTCAATCCCCTGGGAAACCTGCCCCAGGATAAAGGCCGACGATGTGGTTGGAGCGATGGCATTCAATGTAGCATTCCGCCTTCCATATCCCTTCAGGACTGCAGGCTCCCCAAAACGCTTGGCGAGGTCTTCAGAGGCCTTGTAAGACCGTTCTTTGATTGTCCTGAAAACTTCACTGTTCAAATCATAAGCCTCCTGGCTGTCAAAAGCCAGCCTTTTGGATTGCAGCAGGGAGTGCCATCCCAAAGCACCCAGGCCAAGAGCCCGGTTGTCTTTGGCGAAATTGTAGGCCCGCTCCATAAACATAAAGGTCTGACGATCTTCCAGGTCCTCAGAATCCCGATAACTCTCCAGTTTTTCAATAAATTCACTCAGGACGGCATCCAGGAAGCAAACCATGGTCTCCACGGCATCCGTGTTCTTCCATTTGTCGTAGTTCAAAAGGTTTATTGAAGACAGAACGCAGACAAAAGACCATTTCTCGTTAGAAGGCAGCATAATCTCCGTACACAGGTTACTGGCGTGGATCTTATGCTCATTTTCCCGATACACCGCAGGAGCGCCGTTATTGGCGTGATCCCTGAAAAAGATATACGGGTAGCCCATTTCCCCACGACGCTGAAGGACTTTTGCCCATATCTCCCGCTTATCTGTATCTCCGTCAATCATTTCCTGCATCCACTCATCTCCCACGGTTACCCCGTGCGTCAATTGTTGAATGCTGTTCCCTTCGGTTCCGATTTCTAAAAATTCATGAATATCCGAATGCTCTATGGGCAAATATGGAGAGAACCGGCCCCTTCGGACAGAACCCTGACTGACCACATCGACCATCTTGTCAAAAAGCTGCATGATATGGACCGCGCCCGAGGCGTAGCCATTGTTCTTAACAGGGGCTCCCCGATGGCGGATTTTTCCGAAATATCCGGAGGTTCCCCCTCCAAGTTTTGACATCATCCCAACCTCGGACTGCGTAAAGAGGATGTTACCCATATCGTCGTCTATATGCGACCCGAAACAACTGATGGGCAGTCCGCGGCGTTTACCGAAGTTGGACCATACAGGAGAGGCCAGCGAAAAGTATCCCTCTCCCATGTATTTGTAAAATTTATCTGAAAAACCCGGGATCCCGAGGATCTGTTCTGCCCTGTCGGCGATCTCACGGATGCGCTCCTCGGCCGAAACCCCTTCAGGCAGGTAGCCGGAAGCGAGGAATTGGCGGCTGTGGTCTGTAAGCCATTCAAAAGCGGGTTCTTCGGAATTTTTAACCTCTTGCAAGGTCTCCTTCCGAGCGTGGATTAATTCTTCAACCACGGGGGTTTTTACTTTTTTTAAATCGTCAGATAAGTTGGTTGTAGTGTTCTCGCTCATAGTTAAAAAAGGTCTTCGCTGGTTATACTTTGTGTTCTTTTACTGTAGTTAATGGATCTTTTCACGAAGAAATCTCCGTGCTTGGTGCCTATAATTTCATCGTCGAACCACTCTGTTTCCTGCAGCAGGTTTTCGTCGACTTCAAATATTTTCTCAATCCCGATGCTCTCCAAAGACTGGTTGAAGCGGTTCTTGATGAACTCCTGGATCACGGCTTTTGGAAGGAACTCAAGTTCCCCGGATTCAAAAATCCAATCCACTACCTCGCTTTCCGCGTCATAAGCCTGTGCACATACTTTCCGGATCATCTCTTTATATTCCCCACTGAACCATTCCGGGTTTTCATCCTGAAGGATTTTGATCAGGTCAATTCCAAAATCTCCGTGGATCTGTTCCTCTTTGGAGGTAGCTTCAACGGCATTGGATATCCCTTTGAGCATATTGCGGTGTTTGTTAAACGCCATGATGATCAGGAACTGGGAAAAGAGGGAAACGTGTTCGATAAACAGGGAAAAAAGCAGGATAGACTCCGCGTAGTCCTTTTTATCTTCACTCTTCGCATTTTTAAGCGCAGTCTCTAGATAGTGGACCCGCTTCATAATCACGGGTTTCTTCTTCAGGGTATTGAATTCGTGGTTGAGCCCCAGGATCTCCAAAAGGTGGGAATACGCATCGTGGTGGCGTACCTCGCTCTCCGCAAAAGTGGCCCCTACCGCCCCGATTTCGGGCTTGGGCATCCGATGGTAAATATCCCCCCAGAAAGTCTTAACCGCTACTTCAATCTGCGAAATGGCCAATAAGGTATTTTTGATCGCGCTGCGTTCTACCTCGCTCAACCGGGTTTTGAAATCCTGAATATCACTGGTGAAATTAAACTCGGTGTGTATCCAGTAGGAATGACGAATGGCGTCTACATATTGGTATAGATGCGGATACTCATAGGGCTTGAGGTTGATGCGTTTCTCAAAGACATCCGATTTCCGTTTGCGTGTTTGTTCATTCCTGTAGATGATGTAGGCCTTGGCTACGTCGTGAAAGGTGCTCCCCATGAGTTTGTCCTCCACAATATCCTGGACCTGTTC
>NZ_JBAVZJ010000088.1:0-3769 GCF_049588695.1 Robiginitalea sp. | reverse complement strand
CTACCACCGTAAATGGGACCATTTGAAAAATCTGCAATCCCTTTCACCGTTACCCGATGCACTGGTCAGTCAGGTTCAGGCCACCCGCAACCCGTCCTTTAAAGTTTCGGACCACTGGATGGGGCGTAACCTCTCTATTCTGGTGAAACTGTCCTGGGATGAAAAAGAGATGCAAACCCGTTGTGGGGTATTGAAAGAAGTAGTGTCTGCCGTTCTGGATCAATAGGGTGCATAGTCGACAATCTCCAGGCCATAACCCACAATACCCACCCGTTTGGCTTGGGTATTATTGGTCATCAGGCGCAGCTTGTGAATCCTTAAGTCGTGAAGGATCTGTGCCCCAATACCAAAATCTTTATTGTCCATGGGAATCCCCGGGGCCTTCATAACCCCATTTTCCTGGTTCTCTTTTAGACCCTTCAGGCGTTGAAGAAGGTTAAAGGTTTCACTTTGCTGATTGATAAACACGATCGCCCCACGTCCTTCCTGGTTCAGGGCCCTGAACATATCGTCCAGTTTCTTCTCTGCGTCATTGGTCAATGTTCCCAGAATGTCGTTGTTTACCAGGGTTGAATTGATTCGGGTGAGCACCGGTTCGCCCGTTTTCCAACTGCCTTTGGTCAGCGCTATATGCACCTGGTCATTGGTCGTTTGCTGATAGGCGTGGAGCTGAAATTCTCCAAAGCGGGTCTTGATTTCAAAGGACTCTTTCTTATGGATCAGACTGTCGTGCTGCATGCGGTAAGCTACCAGATCTTCAATGGAAACGAGTTTTAAATTGAATTTCCGGGCCACCTCCTGTAATTGAGGAAGCCTAGCCATGGTTCCGTCTTCGTTCAGGATTTCCACGAGTATGCCCGCCGGCGCGAATCCTGCCAGCCTCGCAAAATCGACAGCAGCCTCTGTATGGCCGGTCCGCCTCAGGACCCCTCCGTTTTTGGCGCGTAAGGGAAAAATATGCCCAGGACGTCCAAGGACGGACGGACGGGTTTCGGGATCGACAAGGGCTTTGATGGTTTTGGCGCGATCGTGTACAGAAATTCCCGTGGTACACCCCTGTCCGATCAGGTCAACGGATACGGTAAACTGGGTATGGTGCAGGACCGTATTGTTCTCCACCATCATATTCAAATTAAGGTCTTCACAGCGCTCCTCGGTCAGGGGGGCGCAAATCAACCCCCTCCCGTGTGTTGCCATAAAATTGATCATCTCCGGGCTGACTTTTTCTGCAGCGGCTATAAAATCCCCTTCATTTTCACGGTTTTCATCATCCACTACAATTATAACCTTACCCTGGCGAATGTCTTCGATAGCCGATTCGATCGTATCGAGTTTTAATTTACCCTCCATAATCTTATTCTAGTTAATCTTCTTTTTTGGAACGTGAAAAGCGTTCTTTAATAAAATCTAAAAAGTGCCCGAAACTCATCAGGCCTCTGTCTGCTGTAGCACGCCGCGTAAGCCATATGCCCAGGGGCAGCATAATCAGCGTGGGTAACCAGGCACCGAGGATGGGATGGATATTACCCTCCTTGGCATAATTACTCGAAAACACCCCAAAGAAATAATACGCCAAAAACAACACAATCGCTATCACCATAGGCAGGCCCAAACCTCCTTTACGAATAATTGCACCCAGGGGTGCTCCGACAAAAAAGAGGATAATACACGAAAATGCAAGCGCGAATTTTTTGTGCAGGCTCAGGATGTGCAAATTGTAGCGTTTATAGCTCAACTCCAAATCCTGACCTTTGCCCCTGACGGAATTCATCAGGTTACGGACAGAGTTTTTGGCAGCGTCCAGAATCTGGCCCTGCTCCCAGGTTTTAAATGGGCTCAGGGGGTCACCTTCCACATAGGGACGTTCCTGTTTTTTAAGGTTAGCTGTTTTTATCGATAAAATCTCCTCGGGTATATCCCGGCTTATGCCAGCGGAATCCGCGGATTTTGTCTGGAAGCCCGCTGCCCTGATATTAGATGCCGCTGTTTTGACCATAGCGGCGGTTTGACCTAAGGAGTCCGGAATATTGACGATAGAATCTGAAGCAGCAGGTACACTGTCTCGATCGCGCAGCGGAAAGGCTCCTATCCGACTTGAGATACTGCTCGAAAAGGCATCTACCAGGTTCCGGTTATGTGCTTCTATTGAGTCGATATCGGTAATAAGCCGACCGACGTTTTTCATTTTATCGGTCTCTACATTGCGGTCGGCTTCGAGGTCTTCCAGGTTATCGGGAATCTCGATATTCATGACGTAGGTATCGAAATCCGCTTTGGTAAAAGGATGTGAATTCCCCGCAGTACCCGATTTCTGAATCAGTTCTTCGTAATAGTGCCCATCCATAAGTTTGAGCTGTATAATGTCAGAACCCGCCCCGCTGACCAGTTCCCCTTTCTCAGCCCGGATGACTGTTGTGTTGCGTTGAAGTCGCGATTTCATATGGATGATCACATCTTCCAGGAAGCGGTCATTTTCCCCGTATTTGCGCCCGACTTTGATATTTCGCCCTTCAAAATCACTAAAAACCCCTTCCACGATTACAGCGGCAGGCTTCATAGTGGCAATATTTCTCCTGAGGTTGTAGATTTTCTGTTCGGAGATAGGTATTACCGTATTTGCAAAATAGAAGGCGACCCCACCCAGAAAAACGACAAATACGATAATGTAGAGCATGGCCCGTTGGAGGGAAATCCCCGAGGCTTTCATCGCGGCAAATTCATAATTCTCGGCTAAGGCTCCAAAAGTAAGGATAGACGAGAGCAGGACAGTAAGGGGAAGTACCTTTTCAGTCAGGTTGGGAAGGAGGTAGAAAAGGAACTTCCCAATGATTACAAAATCCAGTCCCTTACCGGCCAGGTCGTCGATAAACAACCAGATCGTCTGAAAAATAAAGATGAACATCAGGATCACAAACGAACTGAAAAAGTTCATCAAAAACCTCTTCAGAATATATTGATCTAGGATTCTCAAAGCCTTAGTTCCTGATGATATAGTAGCCCTCGTCCGTGTATTTCTTTTCGTCGAAGGTGAACAGTGTTTTGGGTAGGGGTTGGTTTGTTTTAAACGAATTAACGGTAATGGTTGTTTTTGTACCGTTTTTTCCGGTTTCGATTAGCTTGTAAATATGTCGTGTTTCCACATCTATACCCAGAAGTATGGAAGCCACTTCTGAATTTGTGTCAATCGGCGTCAGTTTTACATACTGGATTTTGCGCCCCTGTACATCCTGAAGGATATCCCAGTCCAGTCGGTGCCCCTCCCGGTAAAAGGTGAGCATTTTAGACGGGCTGACCGTCCCGCTTTCGGAGGATTTATCTTCAATAGTCACCTCTTCGTTTTCCGGTACAATGGTGTACACTTTATTCCCGTCATACAACTGTTCTGCCCCCATATAGTTCAGGTAATACTTATCCCCGTTCAGACTGACATTACCCCGGGTTTCCTGCCGCACATCGGCTTCACTGTTGTAGAGGTCAAACTTAAAGTCCACTACAATGTTGTCATACCCCTTAACTTTGGCGTAAACTTCATCCAGCAGGTCTTTGGCTTTAGCTGCATCCTGGGCCTGTAAAGCCCCAAGACAGCAGCACATCAGCAGTATCGTTAAAATTCTGGGTTTCATGCTAATCCTTTTGTTTCGTTGTTAAGCAATTCCTGTAGGGCGGCGAGATCTGTTACAAGGACCTGCCTCGCCTTACTACCTTCAAAGGGGCCTACAATCCCCGCGGCTTCTAATTGGTCAATAATCCGCCCGGCGCGGTTATACCC
>NZ_JBAVZJ010000087.1:0-4761 GCF_049588695.1 Robiginitalea sp. | reverse complement strand
CGGTCTTCAAAAAGTGCTTCGGGGAGTCCGTACCAGTGTTCCATGCTGGTCAGGCCTGCACGCGCTGAATTCAATACATTCCATCGGGCCACGTCCAGTTGGGCGTGATGGCAGGCAGATCGGAGTCCGAGTTTTTTATTTTCGTCCAGGGCGGCGCTCATAATTTCAGGAGCTGCCCCAAAAAACTTAATACCATCTGCCCCTTTTTTGGCATTCGAACGTACCCATTCCCGGGCTTGTTCTCCAGTGGTAATAGGTTCTTCCATTCCCTGTCCAAAACCGGTATAGACAAAGATCCTGGGGGCTACAATACTATTGGCTTCACTCTTACGCTTTAGATCCATTGAAATATCAACGCCCCGGCCGCTGGGTTCTCTTACCGTTGTGATCCCATGCGCCATCCACAGTTTAAAAACATAATCGGGTTCGGCCCCCTGTGCTTTTCCTCCGATATGTCCGTGCATATCTACAAAACCAGGTAGTACATACATACCTTCGGCCTGTATCTCGCGACCTCCTTTTTTCAGTACAGGTCGCCGATCGGCCTCAATGGCAACCCCGGGATATCCAACGACACTGACTTTTGTAATCCGGTTATTTTCAATGACAATATCCACTGGGCCCTGTGGAGGCGCCCCATTGCCATTGATCAGGGTGGCACCGCGGATAATAAGCTGGTTAAACGGACCTTCTGAAAAAGATTCCTGGGCCCTGGAAATACCCGATATGAGAAGGAGGGCGGTCAAAAAGAGAACTGTATTTTTCATAGTTTACAAATTGGTTGGTTTTTGGGACTTGCCAGAAAAGGGAGTATTTCGATAAGATTTATTCTGGCACCCGGATGTGATTTCCCAAAAACAAGGCGTTTAAAAACAAACGATTGGTGCCATACCACGAACCCCGAAAGTTGGGGTTGTCGGCAAACAGCACAACCCGACCCCTTCCCTGGGCGCCCACCAGTAAAGAGGCAGATTTGGCGAGGAAGTCACTTTGGTTTTTAGTACTGAGATACCCATCGATATGGGCATTTTCGGCATACTGGCCAACAGTGGCATAGGGATTTTTGCTGGGCTGTATCCATACTTCATTGTTTTTGTAGACCGGAAGCTGTGAATCTGTATACCCGAAAGCCAGGGGATGCGTCAGGTCTAGGTTGATTCTGAGAATGACCCCACCGACGCTTTCTTTGCCCAGGTTCTCTTCGGCGTCTCCGTAAGGCAGTCGCTTCACTTGCTCTGTGCTATCCTGGGCAGCTTCGACCAAATCACCATCGATCCATTTATTTTCTATGGCCGTTTGCGAAGCCCTCCCAATCGTGATTAGGGTGTTGCCCTTTGCAACCCATTCCCGGATTCGCTCTTTTTCACTGTCGTTCCATCTGTAGCGACCGCTCACCATCACCAGGGTGTTATATTGGTCCAGATTGGTTCCCCGGAAATCCCTCAGCGGTATTTTGGTGATGGGCATATGTACCCGGGTATCGAGTAAATGCCAGACTTCCCCGGCTTCGTAGGAACGCACGCCTTCTCCGATAAGCATAGCGGCCTTGGGTTGTTTTAAAGGCCGGGTATACCGACTTCCCAAATCCACTCCCTTCAGGTGGTAACCGCTGGCAACGGCGTATGAAGGTACCCGAAAAGTATCCTGGGCTTCCTTGAGTAGTTTATGGACTTCCTGTGGTGTTTTGTCCTGGAGCGACACCGGGAGTACCAGGGTTCCCGGGGTAAAAGACATTTCGACACCCCCTACGGAGGTCGTAAACGCCCTGAAAGCGCTGCTGAGGACGATTCCCTGGGACTGCAGGTGGTAGAGCATTGCCGGCGCATTGTAGTCCTGCCAATTGATCAGGTAGGCGTAATCCGAATAGGGAACCGCTGGTACGGGATACAGGTCTTCGATATCAGTAATGCGCTCCCCCCGGTCCACGGAACGCAGCGGGCTGTATTTCATGTTGTAGAAATTGGCAACGGACCAGGCAGAAGCATCGTAAAAGACACTATCCCTGTAGGTGTCATAGGTTTCGAAAAACGTCTGGACCATCCGGTATTGTGGTTGATTTGTTGGAATAACAATGGCGTCTTCCCCTTCCTTGTACACTTCGATTTTGTGGATCAGCAGCTTATCGATAAAGGCCTTCAGCCGATTCTTGTCGTATTTCTCTTCTACTCTGTACGCCCCGATTCGCCCTTCGGAAGCATTCTTAAGTCCGCTTTTAAAGAAGTCCTTTTGATACGCTCTCAGCAGGGCTTTGTTTTCTACGGCGGCCTTTACCGTGGTCATACTGGAAACGAGTTGATTCCGGATCGTAAAAGGGAAAGTGATTTCCCCGAAAGGTGTTTTCTGGGCATGTCCCCTGGAACTGGCTTGCTCAAATAGCAATCCAAGGCCTCCCTGCAGGTCCGGATAGGACGAGCCATATCCCGGATAAGTACCGTCAAAAACTTCCCTGGTGAAATAGAGCGACCCGATACTGTCCAGGGATTTTGAAAAATAGGAACCAAAGAGGTTGTTGAGATCTTCGTAATTCTCACGGGGCATGATCGGGTTCAACGAGCCATTGGCCTTCATCGGTTCAAAAAAATAGGTGCTCTGGGTTCCCATTTCGTGAAAATCTGTGACCACATTCGGATACCACTTATGATACCACGTCAGTTTTCCGCGGCTCTCCGGATTTATAGCGAGTAGCCAATCGCGGTTCAGGTCGAACCAGTAATGATTAGTTCGCCCGCCCGGAAAGTATTCGTTGTGCTCCGCATCCTGCGGGTCCGCAACCAGGGGGTTACCCCGGTAGGAATTGGCCCACTGGGTGTGCCGGTCCCGTCCATCCGGATTGATTGTGGGGTCGATAAACACTACCGCTTCCTTTCGAAAACGCTGGATCAGCGGGTGCTTTGAAGCTACCAGGATATAGGCGCTGAGTAAGGCCGCCTCTGAACTTGAAGGTTCATTTCCGTGTACGTTGTATCCGAGTTGAACAAATATGGGTTATTCCGCCTGGGGATCAGTGGTTTGGGACGGATCTGTAAACGCCAGGTGCTGCCGCTGCAGGGCTTCGATATTTTGGAGTTGTCCGGGTTCACTCACCCGTAACATCACGAGCTTGCGTTTCTCATGGGTGTACCCGTAGGTTTCAATATCGGCATTTTCTGAGACCTCCGCCAGGGTTTCCAAATAGTGTACGATGCGGTCGTGGCGGGTGTGGTACTCCCCAATGCCATATCCGAGAAAAGCTTCAGGAGAAGGAATTGCTTCATCGTACGGTTCGTATTGTTTCAAAAAATAATCCTGGGCTTGTACAGGGAGGAAAACAATTGTCAGAATGAAAATCAACGGGATGCGCATAGGTTGGGGCTTAGTTTGGTTTTTCCGAATAAATATAGGTATTCTCTCCGGTCCGGCCTGAAAGTATAACGGGTACGTGCTTTCTGTCAAAGGCGCTCAGGCCATAGAGTGAAAAGGGTCCTGCCGTACTTCCTCGAAGCGGATGATATAATTGGTTCCACGTTTGGAGAGGTCCCGGATAACGGAACCTTTGAGTTGCCTGCTGAGGTTGTGTATGAGTTTTAATCCAAGGGATTTGGAGGTTTTATAATCCATGTTTTCGGGATAACCTACCCCGTCATCTCCAATCCGGAGTACGTACCCCTGTTCATCCTCTTTTTCCAATGAAATACTGATCTCACCGGTATCCCTACCTTCAAATCCGTATTTCAGGGCGTTGGTGACGGCTTCGTTAATGAGCAGGCCCAGTGGCAGGGCCGTATCGATCCCCAACTCAACTTCGGGGATATCGATCCGTAGCCGGATGTCCGTGTCGGATCCTTTTACAGATTTTACAAGATAATCCGCCAGTTGCTGGACATAGGTACTGTATTCGATGCAGGAGAGATCTTCGCGCATATAGAGCATTTCGTGCACCATGGCCATACAAACCACCCGGTTTTGACTGCTTCGTATCTGGCTTAAGGTATGCGGATCCTCGACCGCCCTGCCCTGCATCCGAAGAAGGCTCGAGACGGTTTGTAAATTGTTTTTAACGCGATGATGTACCTCTTTAAGAAGCATTTCCTTTTCATTGGCCTTTTGCTCCATTTCCTCCTTTCCCCTGTAGAGGTCATGGAGGTTTGAGATGAGTCTTTTCCCAAATACACTACCCAGGACAACCAGGAAAAACAGGAAAACCAGGGCAGAGAAAAGCGGTTCCTTCCCGACAGTGACCGTACTTTCAAAGGATTCAAAAGCCGGGTGAAAGATGAGTAGTGACCCGATAAAAAGAACAGCGCCTGCCAAATAAAGATTCCCTATTGAAGTTTTGACCAGGTATCCGCCAAGAATAAAGAGGGCAAATACACTGATAAAAGGGCTGGAAACACCCCCTGTGTAAAGGCTTATCCCAAAAACAACCAGATAACCAAGGCCATTGATCAATAAATAAGGCAGCGGCTTTTCCGGGAAGCGCCGAAGGAAGGCAAACTGTAAACCAAAAATCAGCGCAAGGGCAATGAGCAGCAGGGGGAGGGGTTGTAAGACCTCGAGAAAATACCAACTTACAGCTGCCAGCAAAACACAACCGATTGCTGCAAAAAGACTCGTGTTTTGCAAAAGGTGGGAAGCATCCTGTGACCGCTGCAGGTGCTTTCGTTTTTTTTCCATTCTGATAAAAAACGGCTTAGGCGGCATAGGCGGCAGTGGGGACTAATGAGGGTATAGATTTACAGAAGTAAAACTACTTCTTATTGCAATAGTATCAAAATAGGGATG
>NZ_JBAVZJ010000086.1:0-3060 GCF_049588695.1 Robiginitalea sp. | reverse complement strand
ATTGAAAGATTCGCTTAATATCAAGGCCGCGCTTAAGGGGAAAAAACCCAGGAATTTTCCCATGGTCTCCCGTGTGGTCTATGGCCCCGGTAGTTTTGACCAGTTGGGAGAAATCCTCCAGCCCCTGCGCACACCCGGGAAGGAGACCGTGGTTTTCCTGATGGATGACGTTTTTGAGGACGGGAGGCTTCACGGGCGGGTCCCGGCCCTTAAGGAGGACCTGCTTATCCTGATCTCTGCGAGTGAAGAACCTAAAACCCAGCAGGTAGATGCCCTGGTAGCCCAAATCCAGTCCAAATGTGAATCGACGCCTGTGGCCATTGTCGGAATCGGCGGGGGCACCCTTTTGGACCTGGCCAAGGCCGTGGCGATCATGATGACTAACACGGGCAGTGCCGCAGACTTCCAGGGCTGGGATCTGGTACGGGAAAAGGCGCTCTACCATATAGGAGTGCCCACTTTGAGTGGTACGGGGGCCGAGGTTTCCCGCACAACCGTCCTGTTGGGGCCTAAGCGCAAATTGGGGATTAACTCAGACCACACCCCTTTTGACCAGGTGGTGCTGGACCCGGACCTGGCCGTCGGGGTCCCGAAAGACCAGTGGTTTTACACCGGGATGGACTGCTATATCCACTGCGTGGAATCCCTCAACGGGGGTTATATCAATGCCTTTAGTAGCAGTTACGGGGAAATAGCCCTGGCCCTTTGCAAAGAGGTCTTTCTGGAGGATCTCAGCCCTGCAGAGGCCCGTGAAAAACTGATGATGGCATCCTGGCATGGGGGCATGAGTATTGCATACAGCCAGGTGGGCATTGCCCATGCCCTGAGTTATGGCCTTTCCTATGTTATGGGGACCCCCCATGGCCTTGGGAATTGCCTGGTCTTTACGCACCTGGAAGAATTCTATCCGGAAGGGGTGCGTATTTTTGAGCAAATGCGCAAAAAACAGGGTATTGCCCTGCCAAAAAATGTAACCCGTTCCTGTTCGGATTCGGATTTTGAGACGATGACTGAAGTGGCCTATAGCATGGAACCCTTGTGGGAGAATGCCCTGGGTGAGGATTGGAAATCTAAAATAAGCCGGCAACAAATCCGGGAAATTTTCACCAAAATCTGATCCTTCGGCTTATGAAATCATTGGCTTCATTTCTTTACCATAAGCTTATGGGCTGGACATTTGAAGGGCCTATGCCCAGAATTCCAAAATGTGTCTTTGCCGTAGTCCCGCATACGCACTGGATGGACTTTTTTGTCGGTCTGATGATACGGGAGCTCATAGGGGTACAAATCAATTATATCGGGAAGAAAAGCCTATTTGAAGGTCCTTTGGGCTGGTTCTTTAAAAAGACCGGTGGCGCCCCGGTAGACCGTTCCAAACGCAGCGATACCGTAGAGGCTGTTGCCGATTTGTTCCGGGAACGGGAGGAATTCCGCCTGGCCCTGGCCCCGGAAGGGACCCGTAAAAAAGTGGATACCTGGAAAACGGGGTTTTACTACATCGCCATAGCTGCTGAGGTGCCCATCATTTTGGTCGCCTTTGACTACGGAGCGAAAACCGTCCGGTTTTCAGAACCCATGTACCCCACCGGCGACTATGAAAAAGACTTTCCCAAATACCGGGAATTTTTTAAAGGAGTAGTGGGCAAGGTACCCGAATATACCTGATTAGTCACCGACAAAAATGAAATGGGCAGAACAGGATTCCATGTCCCCGTCATTGTCAAAATCGTATTCCCCGGTCCCGGCGCCCCCGTTAATGGTAAAGGTCGTCCCGTCCCAGGTTTCACCATAGGTGTCCCAGTCATCGGGTTCACCTTCCCATTGAATGGCAAAGTAATAAGTGCCCTCCCATTTTTCCCAGAACATCTCACCCCTTACCGTGTAGGCCGGGCGGTCAACAGGATCCAGGGTAAGCGCGAAATCCCCGCTGTTCTGGACGGTCATCCGGGCAGTTCCCCCGTCTTCCACCACATCGACAGAAGTGCTGCTTACACTGAACTGGGCCTTTGTGGCCACCCAGGTGCCGGCCAGTTCGCTAATTGGGAATCGGCCGTCTTTGGTTAAAACATCCTCGTCGTCATCACTACTGCTGCAGGAGAAAAACAGAGGAGCCAATAAGATCAGAAAGATATAGGCGTATTTTTTCATGGCGGTAGTTTTTAGAGAAGCGGACCGCATCCCTGTTTTTGAAGCCAGGAAGGGTGCCACTTCCGGTTACTGCCATAAATGTACTGTGTGGTTCCAGCCGGGGCAATGATCTGCATCAATCCTACCAGGTCATCCCTGTGAGAACCCGATCGGGAAACTCAAAACCCCATTTTTTGCCGGTTTTAAGAATCCTCCGACTGCTCCTCCATGGAGTGGAATACATTCTGCACGTCGTCGTCCTCTTCGATTTTTTCGAGGAGTTTTTCCACTTCCTCGGCTTCTTCGGGTTTGAGCTCCTTGGTCACCTGGGGGATGCGCTCAAAGCCGGAAGATCGGATTTCGATATCCCGGGATTCCAGTTCTTTTTGTATGGCCCCAAAGGATTCAAAGGGGGCGTAGATGTGCAGGCCGTCTTCATCTTCGAAAACCTCCTCGGCCCCGAAATCGATCATTTCCAGTTCGAGTTCTTCCATGTCCAGGCCTTCCGGGTCAATACAGAAGTTGCAGGTGTGGTCGAACATAAATTCCACGGAGCCCGAGGTACCCAGGCTGCCGTTGTGTTTGTTGAAATAGCTCCGGATGTTCGCCACGGTACGGGTGTTGTTGTCTGTAGCAGTTTCGATCAGGACAGCGATGCCGTGGGGGGCGTAGCCTTCAAAGAGCACTTCTTTAAAGTCGCCCTGGGATTTGTCCGAGGCCCTTTTAATGGCCCGCTCAATATTGTCTTTGGGCATATTTACCGCCTTGGCGTTCTGGATCACAGCGCGCAGGCGGGAGTTGTGGCTCGGATCCGGGCCACCTTCTTTGACAGCCATGACGATATCCTTCCCTATTCGGGTAAAGGCTTTGGACATGGCGGCCCATCGCTTTAATTTTCTTCCTTTTCGAAATTCAAATGCTCTTCCCATACAG
>NZ_JBAVZJ010000085.1:0-5103 GCF_049588695.1 Robiginitalea sp. | reverse complement strand
GATCAAGGGGATGTAGGCACGCGCCGGCAACTAACCCTGGGGCACTTTATCGAACCCCCGGGCAGTATCCAAAGGAAGGCAGGTAATTTACGGTAGCCCCCGGCATGGGTTCCTTATTATGACTTCTGCTGAGGGGCTTCGTCTTCCACTACCCCGAGTTTACGCAGTAAAAACGACGCATTCATATTGGAACAGACCCCTGGCTTCAGGCGGTAATCAAAATACAAAGTACCTTCCCGGATCTCCGCATCAAAAAAGAAATTCTGCACTTCGGGTATGCGATCGGCAACTTCACAAAGGCTCAAATCGTGGGTAGCGATCAGGCCCGTGGCCTGCAGTTTTATCAGACGTTCCAAGAACTCCTGTGAGCCCTGTGCCTTATCCTTGCTATTGGTGCCTTTCAGGATTTCATCCAGTATGACAAAATAGGGTTGCTCCTGCAGATGGTCTACAATGGTCTTAAGTCGTTTGAGTTCGGCAAAGAAATAGGACTCATGGCGGGAAAGTGAATCTGAAGTGCGCATACTGGTGATCAATGGAATGGGGGTATAGCTCATATGTGCCGCTCGTACCGGAAGGCCCATATTAGCCATTACAATACTCAATCCTACGGCCCTCAGAAAAGTGCTCTTGCCGGCCATATTGGCTCCTGTGATGACCATAAAGTTACCGCGCTCCACTTCAAAATTATTTGTCACGGGGGTTTCAAAGAGGAGCGGATGCGCAAGCTCCTTTGTCCTAACATATCCCGCTGCGCCTTCCCCGATTTCAGGATAGGTATAGGAGGGGTGGTTAAAACCAAAATTCGCCAGGCTGTTGTAGGCATCAAAACGGGCCAGGGCCTCAAACCATCCGCCTACGACACTCCCATAATTACCAATCCATTCTTCCACGGCCCGCGCCTGTCGCAGGTCCCATAGGAAGAATGCATTTCCAAAAAGTGCGATAATCAGGTTGTTTCGCTGATGCAGGGCCCCGATAATACGGTTGAATTTCTGCAATACCCCGGAAACAGGCGGCCCCACTCCTACCAGGGCCTGCCGGGTATCAATGAGTGATGCGGCCTGGAAATTCGCACCCTCAATCTGACTTACCAGCCGGCCGTACTGACTAAAGGTGTCCTGCATCTTTCCTGTGTCCTGCGCGAGCGTACTGATTCTCTTTACAAAGGGAAAAGTGATCAGGAGACCAGTAAAAAAGACCCCAACAAGCACCCCGAGGGGCAGGAGCTGCAGCACAAAGAGCACTCCTATACCCACTGAAAATATCGAAAAAACCGTGGGCATAAAACGCGTCCATGAAGGCAATTTTCGGGAATAACCAGAAAACCAGGTGGTCAGGGCCTCAGGTGATACGGGGGTTTGGATCATCCGGGCTGTGGCAGTATAGTTTTGTCGCCAATCCACCCTTGGTGTGAGTTCCCGAATCGCTTCCTGTTTGCTGTCAATACGCGTAAAATCATTGGAAGACAACCATCGGGCCAGGAGCGCACCTCCTGCAGGCAGACCTGTTCTATTCAGGTATTGGTAAAAAGAATCGGGACCCAACAAATCGAGGTCGTCCTGATAGGGGTGCCCGGGTTCCACAAATCCCGACCCATCCTCCAGGGTACTATATGACCCTTCTAAGACCTCAGTTTCGATCTGGTTCACCGCGATGAGTTCCTTCAGGCGGGCCGCTTCGTACTTTAAATCCTGATGGCGGGAAACGAGGTATGCAAATAGTCCCAGAAAGACTACTGCCCCAATCCCGTAAAACATCTGTCCGTTCAGGGCGAGATACATAAAAAGCCCCATAGCCGCAAAGACCAACAGACGGATCCCTGAAGAAAGTCGTAATCTCCTTTTTTGTTGTCGGGCTGCCTCGGTGTAGGCAACTGTCTTTTTTTTGTAAAACTCAGCGGGTTGTGTCATTCTAAATCTTCCAGGGCCTGCCTGGTTTTTTTGGGCAATCCGGCCACGATAAGGTTATAGGAATGGTCGATGAGCTCCCGGATCAGTATTGAAGGGACCTGCTGCAGGTATATCGTGTTCCAGTTGTGCTTGCTCATATGATACCCGGGAATAATGTACCCGTCATAGGTCTCTCGCAGTGCTATGGCACGCTCCGGGTCGCATTTCAAATTGACCTGTGGCGGGAGCCGATCCAGGGCTGTAAGGGCAAACATTTTGTTCATCACCTTAAACACCAGGACATCTGCACCAAAGGGAAACCCTTCGGTAACCCCCTTTTTTGCGATGCAATATTCTCTGAAAGCTTCTATATGCAAGGTAGTATTCTTTTCATTTCAGGGATTAAGGCCCTGTGCATCGTAGACCTGAAAACGCTTTAGCAAATGTGCGGTCTTCTCAATAAAGGAGAGATGAGCCGGCTCGGTCTGATAGGCCTGCTGAGCCTCCGCCGACTCAAAGGTGACGATCATCGCATAGGTAAAGGAGTCGTCCACCACCTCCCGACTCGCTTTTGGCGGGGTTCCCAAAAAATTGGTCCGGGTGTATTTCGAATCTTTAAAAAGGGTTCGGAGCCCGGTTTCGAAATGCTCGCGATCCCGGGGATTGTCAGGGTTGTTCAACCAAAAGTATACCACATGGGTAAAGGCAGGGTCAAATCCCCGAGGGTCCTTGGAAGCCTGGGCGCAAACAGTCTCAGCAGTTGCACTGAAAAGCACCAGAAGTGTAATCAAATATTTCATCAAAAACGTCTTATTATAATTATTCTGAAGCCTTCGGGGCAGCTTCCTTATGGGCGGAATTCAAGAGCACTTCTACAGGGCCATCGAGTTTCAGGGCTTCGTAATCGAGTTTCCAGCCCAGGGTTTCCACGATTTTTTCCATCAGCAATACGGCCTCAAGCATTTCGTGATTGGCAGTTTCCATGAGCCCACTTTCCGGGATTTTCTCACGGATACGTGCCTTGGCTTCTTTATTCATACTGGTCATATCATCCGGTGTAAAGGCATTGAACAAGTCATTGCGGATATCATAAAATTCCAGTTCGGGTTCTATGGACAGGATTTCGGGAGGTGGAAAATTACCCAGGATAATCGTTTTATGCTCCGGGTCCGCAGTCACCTTTAACTTTTTAAAATCGTACCCAATGTGGGCTTTGGCGTTAATGACAATCAGCGCCTTTTTTTTGCTGCCAAAAAGGTTCATAAAATGGCCTTTGCGATTCTCATACCTGTAGATTTCTGCAAAATCTCCTTCCACAGAAACCAGTTTACATACAGATCGCACCTTCTCGAGTAAAATACTCGACTGTTGGGTGGTGAGTTCTTTTTGCTTTTTCTGATTTAATAAAGAGTAACCCCAGTACATCAGCAGTGCGCCAATAAGAAGTCCCAGTGCTAATTCAGCCATTGTTTGTTAAGTGTTAATTCCAAAGGTCCTGCTTTCCGGAAGACCCTAACCGGTATTTTTCAATCTTCCTCCAGACTCGCCACAACCTCCATTGGGAAGAGGATGGGGCGGCTCGGGCTCGCATCGTTCTCAAAAGCGGCCAGTTGTATGTTTAGGAGATACGTCCCGTCCGCTACCTCCGGGGGGGCATAAATCAATTCGGTAATTGTGGCCCGGGGCCTTGGATCCTCAGGCAGCCCCCAAAAAGCTCTATGGGCAGAAAGCCTGCCGCCATCTTCCTCCCGGTCCACCGAAGGCAGGTCCAGGAGCAGGTGGAGTACCCCTTTTTGGCGAAGCCAGGATGCCACCCGGGCTTCAAGATAGGGCGGATTCGTGTCGGAGTACTGTTTATATTTCTTGGATTCCGGGTTCGGCAAGGTTCTCAAAATAACCGCCTCGGGCAGGGGTTCTTTCAAGACTGACTGCACTTGTGCAAGCGTAATCAAATGGTCCCCGTCCTGCTGCTCCGGGGTAAGGCTAACCAAAACGGAGACTACCATGGGGGCCGGGGGATGCTCCAGAACCGACTCGGCCTTAGCGGTAATATGGCCCAGGCACTCGGTATGGGTTCCATGGGCGTGGGGGTTAAAGGAGACATCCTTAAAATTAACAGGGGCTCCTGCCTCAACGCTACCGGTAAAACTACCCTCCCTATGGGGTTCGATTCGTGGAAAACCGACCCCCCAACACCGAACACCGCGGTTATCGCCACGCACGGGAATCGAAATATCGACCCCCCGGGAAAGGTCTGCTTCCCAGGATTTTTTCCCAAACGTAAACTGTACTTTCATATCTGTAACCACCGCGTTTTCACTTCAAATTAATCATAAATAAATCACTTGCAATCCCATCGGCCAAAAATTTACCTTTCCCCGAAGTGTAAAGGGTCTCGGAATCGAGGAACAAAAACTGATCCCGAAGATAGGGGGCAGCCTGCTGGAGGAGATACGCTTTGTACACTTCCCCGAAGTCCTCCTCAATCTTTTTAAGGGAAACGCCCCATCGGCTTCTCAGGCCAGTCATTACGGACTCGTTGTAGCGATCCCTTGGAGTGAGTACTTCAAAATCAGTCTGGATTGCACCCTTCTCCAAAGCCCGGATATAAAGGGAATTGTTAGAGGGGTTCCACCATCTTTTTTCCCCGTCAAAAGAGTGGGCCGCGGGACCGATCCCCAAATACGTTTCCCCCTGCCAGTAGGCTGAATTATTCCTGGAGTAAAACCCGGGCCTGGCAAAATTCGAGATCTCGTAATGATCGTATCCCTCACCCGTGAGGGTTTGTACCAGATGTTCAAATTGTTCCTGGGCCTCCCCTTCATCCACGTCGGCTGACTGGCCTTTGGCGATAAAAGAAGAAAGGGCCGTCCGGGGTTCTACCGTAAGGGCATAGGCTGAAATATGCGGGGGTTTAAATTGCAATGCCTGCTCCAGGTTATCTGCCCAAAGTTGCATATTACTGCCGGGGATACCGTAAATCAAATCCAGGGAGTAATTTGGAAAAAGACGGGCTGTGGCCTCCAGGGAATGCAGGGCTTCGGTGGGGGTATGTGCCCGATTCATCCATTGGAGTTCCCCTGCATCAAAAGATTGTATGCCCACGCTCAACCGATTTACCGAAGACCCGGCCAGCTCCTGCATTTTGTCTGCGGTGAGGTCATCCGGGTTGGCTTCCAGGGTGATTTCGGCTTCGGGATTCAGGTTGAAC
>NZ_JBAVZJ010000084.1:0-1983 GCF_049588695.1 Robiginitalea sp. | reverse complement strand
CTTATGAATAAAAAGATTGGATGGGGAATTGTAGGACTGGGCAATATCGCAGGCAAATTTGCCGGGGACCTGGCCTTGTCATCCGAGGCAGAGTTGGTGGCTGTGGCCTCCCGCGATTCGGACAAGGCCCTGCATTTTTCTAAGGAATACGGGGCGAGAAAGGCCTATGATACCTATGAGGCGCTTTTTGAAGACCCCGAGGTTGTTGTAGTTTATATCGCCACACCCCATAGTTTTCACCACGCCCAGACCCTTGCAGCCCTGGAAAGAGGTAAAAACGTACTCTGTGAAAAACCGCTTGGCATTAACGCCTCGGAGGTTCGGCAAATGACGGCACTCGCGGCGGAAAAAGGTTTGTTCTTAATGGAGGCGCTGTGGAGTCGTTTTAATCCGAGTATTCAACAGGTATATAGCCTTGTAAAAAACGGCGAACTCGGAGCGATTTCCTATCTCAGGGCTGATTTTGCGTTTCCCGCCCTGGACCGGGATCCCGAAGGTCGCCTCCTGAACCCTGCACTCGCCGGGGGATCTCTTTTGGATATTGGAATCTATCCGGTTTTTCTCGCGTATCTCTTTCTGGGTATTCCGAAGGACATCAAAGTCTCGGCTCATTTTCATACCACCGGTGCCGAGAAACAAATCGCGATGATTTTTGATTACGATGAGGCGATGGCTGTTTTATACAGTGGATTTTCCTCCCGCAGTGAGATGAAAGCGGAGGTCTCCTGTGAATTGGGGAGTGCACTATTGCGTCCACCCTGGCATCATACGGAGCATATTCAATGGCAAAAGGATGAAGAAATCGAGGAGGTGGCCCTGCCCCTTAAAGGATCCGGATATTTTTATGAGATTGAGGAGGTTCACCGCTGCCTCAAGGCTGGGGAGCAGGAGAGTGACCTCTGGTCCTGGGCAGATAGCCTGGCTCTTCACTCCCTTTTGGATCGGGTTCGCGGCCTGGCGGATATCCATTTTCCCAAGGGGTAAATACCTGTCCTGAGGAAAGGGGGAATTGCCTTAAATTTTACGATATTTGTTTTCTTACCAAACTGATGAAACCATGGGAATGAATAAGAATACGGTACTTGCCTGGGCTACATTTATTATGATTTTTGTAGGGGTAGGACTCATTTGCCTCGGGGCTTTCCGTTATGACGATGTCGCCGGCTGGGGTTTCGCCTCTGTAGGTATTGGGTTTTTTGCGGTTGCCTGGGTATTTAATGCCCTAAAAGGTCGATTGTAGGCAGCTCACAAGTTTAATCCATTTGATATATAGCGTTTATGGCTGATGATAAAAAGGTTATTTTCTCCATGTCCGGAGTGACTAAAACCTATAAAAACTCAAATACCCCCGTTCTTAAGGATATTTACCTGAGCTTTTTCTACGGGGCCAAGATTGGTATTCTCGGGCTCAATGGGTCCGGGAAATCAACCCTTTTGCGGATTATCGGAGGAACAGATACGAATTACAGGGGTGATGTGGTCTTCGCTCCGGGATTCAAGGTGGGGATGTTGGAACAGGAGCCCCAATTGGATCCGGATAAGACCGTGATCGAAGTGGTCAAAGAAGGGGTAGCCGATACGGTTGCCATTTTAGACCAGTACAACGAGATCAATGAGCAGTTCGGGCTTCCGGAAGTATATGAAAATCCGGATAAAATGGAGCAGCTCATGGAGAAACAGGCCAAGTTGCAGGATCAGATCGACGCCTCTGGCGCCTGGGAGCTGGATTCCAAACTCGACCTGGCAATGGATGCCCTGAGAACCCCGGAATCCGACAAGAAGATTTCCGTGCTCTCGGGGGGAGAGCGCCGCAGAGTTGCCCTGTGCAGATTACTGCTGCAGGAACCTGATGTACTGTTACTCGATGAACCGACAAACCACCTGGACGCCGAATCAGTACAATGGCTGGAACATCATCTTGCCCAGTATAAAGGAACCGTCATTGCGGTGACCCACGACCGCTATTTTCTGGATAATGTGGCG
>NZ_JBAVZJ010000083.1:0-1647 GCF_049588695.1 Robiginitalea sp. | reverse complement strand
TTTGCCGGGCTCGTGGTCAACGGATGGCAGCGGATCCGGAAAGTATCCGGGAATTCCCTGCTTTCATTTGGCACCCAAGTCCTATACACGCCGTCGGAAAATTTTCAGATGAACTGGAGTACTTTTGCTGGCACGGATGATCCTGATTCACAAAGACGTATGCGTTATTTCAGCAACCTTTTCGGGAGGTTCCAAATAACCAAAAAACTTGGGATTATCACGGGTTTTGATATGGGAATCCAACAGGAAGGCAAAGGGAGCAACACCTATAACCTTTGGCTTACTCCGACGATAATCGGGCAATATAAAATGCACAGGTCTTGGCGAACTGCTGTCCGGGTGGAATACTATCAGGATCCGGATGGGGTTATCATCCCGACGGATGTCCCGGATGGATTTCGCACCCTTGGGGTTTCTTTGAATATGGATTACGTCCCTGTTCCCGGGGTGACCGGGCGTGTGGAAGCACGATGGCTCAGAGGCCGTGAACCCGTATTCAGGGCCGAAGGGGGTGCGAAAGACCAGGACTTCTTCATTGGGGCCTCCCTGGCCGTGGAGTTTGGGGTGCCATTAAATTCACCTAAGCAACCCTGAGATTATAAAATCAAGAATCATCTCACGTTCTAATACCAGTGCAGATGTAACATTTTCAACACTGCTTCGTCGGTATCTCATAGGAACGAACTCCCATGAAGCAGTTTATTACTTCAATAATTTTAGTGGTGTTAATTGTGTCAAGCGCCTGTTGCCAACCCCGGGGGATTGAATATTCAGACCGATACTTCCTGACATTCGATTCGACAAGCACAGACAGGATCCACGTTCAGGCTCAAATCCAGCTGGAGGATTCCCTGCTCTATATGAGCTCCAATGGCCCCGTGCCGGAAAGGTGGCCACAGTATATTCAGAATCTCCATGTGAACGGACCGGATGGGCAACCTGTTTCAGTGCTAAAAACGGTGGATGGAGACTGGATACTCTCGGGGATAGATACAGGCAAGGAGGTAGAGCTCACATATGATATGGTTCTGGAACATGAGCAAATCTCGTGGCCAGGGGGCATTGACGGGGTCGCATACACCCGGGACTGGGGTATTATGGCTTCGGGCAGGTCCCTTTTTGTGATGAACGGACAGAGAAAACAGGATATACATGTTAAGGTGGACAGCCCTGGGGCCTGGAACGTATCGACTTCCTGGCAATCCGATTCTCTTTCGGAGAACGTATATCGCGCATACGATCTGCTTGATCTGCAGGACAGTTTTCTGTTTGCCGGGTCCCAGGAGGAAGAAATAATAGAAAGTGACGGATTCACCCTGAAGTTTGTCCTTGGGGGTGAAAAGGTGGAGCGGGAAGCATCGCGGTTTGTCAATGTAGCTTCCGGGGTCATGGATTATTATATCAACTTGATGGGCGGTATTCCGAAAGCAGGTCCGGGGAAAGAGTTAAAATATAGCCTGGTAATCATCAGTCAGTCGGAGCGTGTAGATGGAGAAGTCATCGGTAACCACCTCAGTATGTTCATGAACCCGGACGGGAATCCTATGGACCAGATGGTGGGCTGGTTTATGTTTGCCCATGAGTTTTTCCACCTCTGGAACGGCAAGACACTGCGGTTTGGCGATACGACCACAGACTGGTTTAAGG
>NZ_JBAVZJ010000082.1:0-6192 GCF_049588695.1 Robiginitalea sp. | reverse complement strand
TTTTAACTTGAGGGTGGCATCTGTAGCGTTGGATATGAGTTCCCGAAGAAATATTTCGTGGTCGCTGTAAAGAAACTTTTTAATCAGCGGAAATATATTTTCAACTGAGACATTGATTTTACCTGTAGTCATAAGAAATTGTTTTTCTCCCTGAGATCAAAAAAAATACCAAGACGACTAAGGGTGACAAACTGACATTCAGGGAGGTCAAGATGACTCACCTATAAAATTTAACAAAAGATTTTGTTCAAAGAATATAGTTTGTTATTAAACATTATTATATTTGTTTCATGATTCGAAAGAAAGATGCTATGAAAAAGCTTTTTATTTTGTAATCAGTTTGTTTATTAATTGGTTAGGTTGTTTGAAAGTGCGTCTTCTGCTGAGGGCGCACTTTTTTTTATGCGTTTTCTCACTTTGTTAACACCTTTATTGTTTAAAATAAAATACATTTGATTAAACAAAAAATTTAAATATGAGTGCTAAAAGGAAACCGGCCAAGCCCACAAAGAAAAGTCTGATTACCGCCTATATGACACAGTCCCTGGAAGAGGACCGTTTCCCGGCCTCGGTGTTTAAATTTTGCAGGGAAAACAAGATAGAGGAAGCTGATTTTTATGCCCTCTTCGGTTCTATGGAATCGCTTCAAAAGGAGATATGGATTTACTTTTTCGATGAAACCAAAAATCTACTGGAGAAAGATAAAGCCTATGCCGGTTATGGAAACAGGGAACGGATGCTGAGTCTTTATTTTACCTTTTTTGAACTTCTCGGACTCAATCGGAGTTATGTGCTCTTTGCACTTGGACAGAGTGCGGAGCCCACGCAGCATCTTGGCCAACTCAAAGGGCTGCGCAGGTCAATAAAAATGTTCGCCCGGGAGCTCATCGAAGACGCCAATGCGGAGAAAAACGTAAAAATCACAAGGCATAACCCTGAAATTTTTTCTGAAGGTGCCTGGTTGCAATTGGCCTTTTTGTTAAAATTTTGGATTCAGGATGATTCCCCCGGGTTTGAAAAAACGGATGTAGCTATTGAAAAATCGGTAAATACGATTTTTGACATCTTTGATAATACTCCCCTGGAGCGCGTACTCGACTTCGGAAAATTTTTATTTAAGGAGCGTTTCGCCTGAATCTCAAAATACGGACTATGAATACTCTTGACAGAATTCCAACCTCCAAGATTGAACGGGCAGGTAAGCTCGTGCAGACCGGGGTTAAGGTGGGTGGAAATTACATGAAGTACTACGGGAAGAAATTACTCAATCCCGAACTAGAGCGCGATGGTCTGGATGAGGAGAATGCTAAGGATGTTTATGATGGCCTTAAGAATCTTAAGGGTAGTGCCCTGAAAGTTGCACAGATGTTGAGTATGGAAAAGAATATGCTCCCACGCGCCTATGTGGAGCGGTTTTCCCTGGCTCAGTTTTCAGTGCCCCCCCTTTCCGGACCCCTGGTCCGCAAAACATTTAAGAAGTATTTTGGGTGTTACCCCGAGGTTCTTTTTGATCATTTTGAGTCGGAATCCGTGAACGCAGCCAGTATCGGGCAGGTGCATCGGGCACACAAGGATTCAAAGCAACTAGCCGTAAAAATTCAATACCCCGGTATTTCTGACAGTATTGGCAGTGACCTTGCCCTGGTGCGGCCCGTGGCGATGCGAATGTTCAACCTCAAGGGAAAGGATACAGAGAAATTTTTCAAAGAGGTGGAAGATAAGCTTACAGAGGAAACGGACTACCTGCTGGAACTGCGTCAGAGTCAGGGCATCACCCGGGCATGTGAAGTCCTTGAGGGCATTCGTTTTCCCACCTATTACCCCGAGTGGTCCTGCGAACGGATCCTCACCATGGACTGGATGGAAGGACAGCACTTGGGAGAGTACACAAAAACAGCTTTTGATCCGCAAACCGGGAATCATCTGGGACAGGTACTTTGGGATTTCTATATGTTTCAAATTCATCAGCTGAGGCAGGTACATGCAGATCCCCATCCCGGGAATTTTTTGGTCGGTGCGGACGGAAATCTCATCGCTATTGATTTTGGTTGTATCAAAGAAATCCCCGAAAGTTTTTATACCCCTTATTTTGAGTTAGCCAAACAAGAGACCTTCAGCGACGACGCAGTTTTTACCGAAAAACTCTTTGAGCTCGAAATACTCACGCCCCAGGACAGCCCGGAGGAACTTATATTCTTTAAAAAGCTATTTCGGGAAATGCTGGAACTTTTTACCCGTCCGTTCAATGAGGAATCTTTTGATTTTTCATCAACTGAGTTCTGGGACCGAATTGGAGCCCTGAGTCAACAGTTTTCTTCGGATCCTAAAATCCGCAAGATGAATGCAAACCGTGGATCCCGTCATTTTCTATATATCAACAGGACCTTTTTCGGCCTCTATAACCTGCTTCACGACCTTAAAGCCCAGGTTCGCATTCACGACTATGAGCGGTACCTGAGCCCCGAACCTCTGGAGGCTTAGCGCGTTCCTGTAGCTGCCGCGCTTTCGGGTTTAAGGTACTTTTCAAACCATTGATCCTGCTCCCACAGCATATGGAAAATGCTCTCCTGGGCGCGGTACCCATGACTTTCCTTAGGGAGCATGACCAACCTTACCTGGGCGCCAAGTCCTTTTAAAGCATTGAAATAGCGCTCGCTTTGCATGGGATAAGTTCCTGAATTATTATCTGCTTCCCCATGAATAAGCAGTAAGGGTGTTTTCATTTTTTCAGCGTGCATAAAAGGAGACATGGTGTAGTATACCTCAGGTGCCTCCCAATAGTTGCGTTGCTCACTCTGGAATCCGAAAGGGGTCAGGGTTCGGTTGTAGGCACCACTTCGCGCCACTCCCGCTGCGAACAAATCAGAATGGGAAAGCAGGTTGGCAACCATGAAAGCGCCGTAGCTGTGCCCGCCAACACCCACGCGGGTTCTGTCTATATACCCCATCTTGTCAACTGCGTCTATGGCGGCACGGGCATTGGCGACCAATTGGGTCCGAAAGCTGTCATTGGGTTCTTCGGTTCCTTCGCCGATAATTGGAAAAGCGGCATCGTCCAGGACAACATACCCCCGGGTGACCCAGTAGATAGGGGAACCCCAGTAGGGATAGGTAAATTCATTTGGATTCTGGGTATTCTGTGCAGCACTGCTTTTATCTTTAAATTCCCTGGGGTAGGCCCAGAGAATCATAGGTTTTTTTTCGGGAGATTCCCGGTCATATCCGACCGGAAGGTAGAGGGTTCCACTCAGTTCAAGACCGTCCGCCCGGGTATAGGTGATAACTTCCTTATGGACATCCTGAATACTCTTAAACGGATTTTCAAAATGGGTTAACTGGGAAGGCCCTTTTCGTCTTATAAGGCTTTTGTAGTAATAGTTCGGGTAATCGGCAGGCGACTCGATTTGCACCAACAGCTGGTCTTCGAGGGGATCGTATTCCAGCAGGGTTTCCATTTTACCCGGGATCCTCGATTCGTAAAGGCGCATCTTCTTCTGCGTCTTTAAATTCATTTGGTCTACAAAGGGAAACTGCCCCTCTTCGGTATATCCGTCCCCCAGCAGATAGGCATTTCCTTTTTTGTCCAATGCCAGAACAGATTCCTTAAAGGCGTTTTGCGTGGTCGCGAAAGACCCCGGGTCGCTGTACCTGTCCTGATAATTCCTGTCCGACAAAACAACAGGATCGGATGTTGGGTCCGACGGGTTAAACAAGTATGTTTTTGTATTCCGGGTATCCCACCACATATCCGTGGCAATAGCCGCCTGATCCGTCCCCCAAAGGATGTACCTGTATCGGTTTATCGTTTTAAGTACGGATCGGCCCTTTCCTTCAAAAGGGGCGTCGAGCAAAAATACTTCATCCCTGAAGGGTACGTCTACGGCCGGATCCCCTCCGTCCAAAGCTTCTGCGTAAACGAGCGTAGCGGGTTTATCTCGGCGCCAGGAGATATCCCTCATGCCGGTGCGTTCCGCCATAAACCCCTTTGGGAGATCCTCAATCAACGGCACCTCCAACAGGGTGCGCACCAAATCTCCGGTCTGGGAATAAATCTGTGTCTTTGAAGGGAACCTGTAATAAGGTACGAGGTATGAAAACGGCTTTTCTGCTGTGACTACCATGACGTAATTCCCGTCCGGGGAAAAATTGATATTGCGATAAAGGGCCGGGCCCATCCATGTCGAAATCTCTCCTGAAACATTTATTTTTTTAAGCTCGGATCGAGCCAACTGTTCGAAATTAAAGGCATCATCCGGATTTTTAATAAGATCCTGGTAGGTTCGATTCTGGGCTTTTTTACCATCGTTCGTGGCTATTGTAGGCCCCGCAGGTACCGTTTCCAGCCTATCGATCAGCATTTTACGGTCTTCGGGAAGTGTTTTTACCAGTACAGACTGACTGTCTTTAAACCAGTTAATCACATCCCCCATATTGGCATTGAGCACAGGCCCTGTAAGCCTGAATGCCCGGGCCTCCGACATATCGACCATCCACAATTCGGCTCCCGTATCTGCCGTATGTGTCATAGCCAGTATTTCCTGGTCCGGGGACAGGGAGAAATTGGCGAGCCTCGGATTCTCGGGAAGGCCCGAAACCTGTCTGGATTCTAGTTCTTCAGGGGTTTTTATATGCAGGTTGTTGTAGTAATTGGTACGACTGCCAATATTGGTCGCCGGGTTAATGCGTAAACCGGCCAGTCGCATTTCGGTCTCCGATAGTTCACCAATGGTCTTATAGGGGCTTCGAAACATAAGCATCATATAAGATCCGTTATCGGTGATCAGCACACGGGGTGCCAATGGCGCTTCAGCCAATTTTAGGATTTCTGCCGGGGGTGTCTGGTAGGTGAGTTGTTCCTGGGCCTGAATCGTGAGTATACACGCCAAAAAACACCAAATAGTCCAATTTTTCATAGATTCTTCTTTGCGTTAAAAATGGTAATGAATTACTTTCTCAAGATACCCTATTTTTCTGAATCAGGGAAAATTGAGACATCTCTTGAACGCCAAAGTTTCGTTGTAGTTTTTAGGCCAACTTCATAAATATCGGTACATTTAAAATTCAATTGGAATCCTTTTAAAGAGAATCATTTCTCAAACTCAAACGACACATTATGTACAATTCAAAGATAGCCGGACTGGGGTTTTACGTGCCCGAGAATGTGGTTACGAACGACGATCTTGCCAAGGTTATAGAAACCAGTGATGAATGGATTCAGGAGCGCACCGGGATCATGGAAAGGCGTTATGTAGAGGGTGATGAAGATACAACGACTACTATGGGGGTTAAGGCTGCCCGTATAGCTATAGAACGATCCGGAATAGATAAGGACGAGATTGATTTTATCGTTTTTGCCACCCTGAGTCCCGATTATTATTTTCCGGGCCCCGGGGTTTTAGTTCAGCGGGATTTGGGCCTTCGGACCGTAGGAGCCGTGGACGTTCGGAATCAGTGCTCCGGTTTTGTTTACGGGATTTCCCTGGCCGACCAGTATATCAAGACGGGAATGTATAAAAACGTTTTGGTCATCGGATCGGAACTGCATTCCAAGGGCCTGGATATGACCACAAGGGGCAGGGGCGTATCGGTGATTTTTGGGGACGGTGCCGGGGCGGCTGTCCTGACGCGGGAAGAAAATCCTGAGAAGGGTATTCTCTCTTCACATTTGCACAGTGAAGGTGCGAATGCCGAAGAACTCTCACTGATCGCTCCGGGGATGGGAAATAGGTGGGTGCTCGATATTCTCAAAGACAACGATCCCGAGGATACCTCGTATTATCCCTATATGAACGGGCAGTTTGTGTTTAAAAATGCCGTCGTCCGCTTCAGTGAGGTCATTATGGAAGGCCTGGCCAAAAACGAGTTACAGCCCTCTGATATTGATATGCTCATCCCGCACCAGGCCAATCTGAGGATATCCCAGTTTATTCAAAAAAAATTCAAGCTTTCTGATGACCAGGTGTACAACAATATCATGCGATATGGCAACACCACCGCCGCCAGTATTCCTATTGCCCTTACAGAGGCATGGGAAGAAGGGAAGATCAAGGAGGGAGACCTGGTGGTCCTGGCTGCGTTTGGGAGTGGCTTTACCTGGGGCAGTGTAATTATCAGGTGGTAGTATATTCACCACTGTGGGAGTCCGGGTTCAGTCTTAGGGCGAGCGGGATACAAAAAAACAGAAAACCCCGA
>NZ_JBAVZJ010000081.1:0-1895 GCF_049588695.1 Robiginitalea sp. | reverse complement strand
ATCTGAGTCTTTGAATTTTTTGATCGCGGCTTCAGTAGCCTGAGCTGCTTTTTTCTCTATCTTTCCTTCCAAACCAACCAAAATTAAAGCGCCGGGCGCTCCACGCATTTACACAAACAACTCCCTTTTATGGAACTTACTATCAGCAATCTTTCAAAAACCTATTCCAATGGGGTGCAGGCCCTCAAGGATGTTTCACTGACCATCCCCCAGGGGATGTTCGGGCTGCTCGGCCCGAATGGGGCCGGAAAATCCACCCTGATGCGCACCGTCGCAACCCTGCAGGATGCCGATTCCGGAAGCATCACCCTGGACGATATCGACGTTTTAAACAACAAACAGGCCGTCAGGGAATGTCTGGGCTACCTCCCCCAGGATTTTGGTTTGTATCCGAGGATTAATGCCGAGACCATGTTAAACCACATCGCCCAAATGAAGGGGGTCGGCAACAAAAAAGAGCGGAAAGACCTCGTGAGTTTTCTCCTGAACCGGGTGAACCTCTACAAAGACCGTAAAAAAGCCCTGGGCACCTACTCCGGTGGGATGCGTCAGCGCTTTGGGATCGCACAGGCCCTTGTGGGCAGCCCCAGCCTGATTATCGTCGATGAGCCGACCGCAGGACTCGATCCTTCAGAGCGAAACCGGTTTTACAACCTGCTTTCCGAAATTGGCGAAAACACTATTGTCATCCTCTCCACCCACATTGTGGAAGACGTTAATACGTTATGTTCCAATATGGCCATCATTTGTATGGGGGAAGTCCTTATGCAGGGCAAGCCCCATGACGGCCTGGCCCTTGTAGATGGCAAAATTTATCAAAAGGCCATAGAGAAGTCAGACCTGGAGCATTACCGGGAGGAGTACAATGTCATTTCCACCAAGCTCATAGAGGGCAAACTCAGTCTTCGGGTGGAGAACGACTCCAACCCCGGAAATGGCTTTGAACCGGTGCCGGGCGAGCTCGAAGATGTATACTTCAGCTATATCTCCAAAAAAGTAGATCCCATCACCATATAATCTGCCTCCATGTTTAAAGATATCTTTCTTTTTGAACTCAAATACCGTTTTACAAGGCCTGCCACGTGGATCTACTTTTTGCTGCTGGTAATCGTCCCCATGCTCCTGATCGGGTTTGGAAACACCCCGGCCTCAGAAAAGGTCTTTCACAATGCCCCCATCGTTATTGCCAACCTGCTGCTGTTGATTTCGATTTTCGGTATCCTGATTGCCTCTGCCGTTATGGGAGTACCCCTCTACAGGGATCTCGAACATAAAACCGGGACATACCTCTTCAGCTATCCCATTACCAAAACGGGATACTTTATGGGCCGTTTCTGGGGTTCTTTTGTCACCCTTTTGTTTATTTCATCAGGCGCCCTGCTGGGCATCTGGCTGGGCAGTATGCTCGGGCCGGCCTTTGGAACCGAAGCCACGCGATATGGCCCCAATCTTTTGGTAAATTATTTTCAACCCTGGTTCACCCTTTTGGTTCCAAACCTCTGGCTGGCCAGTGCCCTTTTCTTTGCCCTGATCGTTTTTACACGGAACATCCGCTCGATCTACTCCGGGGGGATTATCATTTTTATCGGGTATTTGCTGGCCAACTTCCTGGCCCAGGACATCGAGAACAAGGATTTAGTTCAACTCATCGACCCTTTTGGCATCAACTCTTTTGATATTCAGACCCGGTACCTCACCCCCTATGAGCAGAATAGTTTTTTCCTGCCCCTGGAAGGAAATTTACTCTGGAACCGCATTTTATGGATTGGGGTAGGCCTCATATTTTTTATTGCTGCGTACTGGAGGTTCAGTTTCGAATATTTCTTTAAAACAGACCGCAAAGCTGAAAAAGCCAAAAAACAGGAAGCCCCCGAAGCCGCGCCGGTACCTGTAGC
>NZ_JBAVZJ010000080.1:0-1724 GCF_049588695.1 Robiginitalea sp. | reverse complement strand
CCCCTGGGAACTACCACTATGCCTATTCCGGTTTCGCCACTTGTCCTGTGTTCGGTACTACGGGCCGGGTTGCCATTGCACCAGGGGCTCCTCAATTATTTTGACCGGGCCGAAAATGCATTCATCTCTGCCTATCGCCATCACCCGGAAGGCGGTGATGCTTTTGAAGTGGTTGTAAAATATCTGGCAGCCCCGGATTTAAACAGGAAGACCCTGGTACTGACCGATCCGATGCTCGCCACGGGAAAGACCCTGGAAAATGTCCTGAAGGCACTCAGGGCACACGGGGAACCCGATCAGATTCATATCCTCTCCGTAATTGGTTCCAAAAAAGGCATTGCGCACGTTTCAGGAATTTTCCCCGAGCAGACACATCTTTGGATTGCGGCCGTTGACGATACCCTCAGCCCTAACGGGTACATCATTCCGGGAATTGGAGATGCGGGGGATCTCGCTTTCGGGTTGAAGTTATAGCCCGCCCTCTTCGTGGGTATGTTTATACTCCAGCAGCCATTGAAAGGGCACAGTTTCCAGGGCCTTTTTATGGGTTGCCTCTAAAACGACGGGGGGAGCCAGCCCTTCTAAGTACGCTTGCCGCCAGCGCGAAACACAGAGGCACCAGCGATCTCCCGGTTTCAAACCGGGAAAATTGTAATAGGGGATGGGGGTGCTCAGATCATTTCCCTTACTTCGGGTAAACCTCAAAAATTCCTCCGTCATAATAGCACAAACTACATGGGTTCCTGTGTCTTCCGGTCCTGTACGGCATTGTCCGTCCCTGTAGAATCCGGTGAGGGGTTGGGTACAACAAGGGCGGAGTTCACCTCCGAGCACATTCAAATCAGGTTCCATGGTTTTTTATTAAAGGTACAATGGCCGGGATTAAAACGGGAGTCCCGGGTGTTGAAAAAAATCTATTTTTATGCTTATATTAAGAAAAAACAGCAGATTATGGAAGATCTAGTAACCGCCGCCAAAATCATTTTATTTGTCAGTATTGTAAACGTTTGGTTTTTCAGGGCAAGTAGGGGTACCCAATGGAGGGCCGGAGGTGCCGGGAATATGAAAGAGGAGTTCAAAGTCTATGGACTCTCCGAAACCATGATGTATGCCGTAGGGTTTCTCAAGGTGCTTTCCGCTATCGGTCTTATTGTTTCTATTTGGTTTCCCGCCCTGGCCATTCCGGCTTCAGCTGCCATGGGTTTCCTGATGGTTGGTGCTATATGGATGCACTTAAAGGTAAAAGATCCATTAAAAAAGGCCCTGCCGGCATTCCTGTTTCTCTTGCTGTCTGTTTTTATCTGGCTCTACAGTACCGGATTCATTCAATAAAAAAACACCTCCCGGGCATGGGAGGTGTTCATTGAGGGTATTTTGGGACTTTTACTGCCCCTGTCCGAGGGAATATCCCCGGACCCCGTCGAATTCATACAGGTTTTCAGTTTTGATAATATCGACATTTGATAAAACAGCTTTTTGCAATACTTCGATAATATCTTCCTTACGTACCTGTATGTCTTTTGATGCACTGTACCGGCATCTCCAGTGGTCTGTACAAAAGGTCTCGTCAAAACCGTTGGGCCATACCTTTACCCCCCGGTTGGTAATCATCGATAATTTCAGGGCCGGGTTTTCAATGACCTGGAGCTTGGCTGCCAGATCATCCGGGTCTTGCCCTCTCCAGTCGACAAACACATCGACTCCTTTGAGCTCCTTTTTGGAAG
>NZ_JBAVZJ010000079.1:0-1565 GCF_049588695.1 Robiginitalea sp. | reverse complement strand
CCGGAAATCTGCCATCCTGCGGCTGCCAATGGTCTTTGGGAACACCTCCCCCCGAATCAAAGAAATCAAGGAAGCCCTGCATCAGGAGCAGCCCATTGAAGTCTTTCCAAACCTGGTGATGAATGTGACCTCGGACGATAAACTGGCGCAGCAGGTACATTATATGATCAACCGGAATAAATCCGGGATTTACCACCTGGGCTCCAAAGACCTGGTACACCACGACGATTTCATACGGGAAATCACCACCCACCTGAGCCCCAAGCACCCCGTATTCAAAAGGGTGTACACCACCAATGAAGAACGCTACCTGGCCGTGCTGCCCAAAGCACAGATGCTTCCCAAAAACCTGCAATTGGAATATCAGGAGGTCATTGACAACCTGATAAAGCAATAGGCTTTGTACCTTTGGGATTCATTTAAAATCGCATGGCTATGAAAAAACTAACGGAAGCTGAAATCAACCAGAAACTCGAAGCCTTTGACGGGTGGGAGCTCAACGACAACGCCCTGGAAACGACCTTTGAATTCCATAACTTCAAGGAAGCCTTTACCCTGATGACCCGAATCGCTTTTGAATGTGAAGCCCAGAACCACCACCCGGACTGGAGTAATGTCTACAACCGCCTGCACATTCGCCTGAATACCCACGATGCCGGGGGCGTCACGGAGAAGGATTTTAAACTGGCGCAGACCATCGAGGCCCTTGTTTCCACAAACCCGGAGTAACGTATTTAAAGTGCTGGACGTACGCTTGGGCGGGTTCTTTATTGGAGGTGCCTGAAACTGCGTGTACGGCAAGGGGACCAAAAAATATTTGTAGCCCTCCCGGCATTTTATATTTTTGATCCGGTAGCAGAAAAACCGCTGTATGGGAAGAGCATTTGAATTTCGAAAAGGAAGAAAATTAAAGCGATGGGCCGCCATGTCCAAAGCCTTTACCCGAATAGGGAAGGATATCGTCATGGCTGTCAAAGAAGGTGGCCCGGACCCGAGCCACAACTCCCGCCTGCGCGCTGTGATCCAGAACGCCAAGGCGGTGAATATGCCCAAAGACAATATTGAGCGGGCGATCAAAAGGGCCTCGGACAAATCCCAGGGCGACTTCAAAGAAGTGCTGTTTGAAGGGTATGCTCCCCACGGAATTGCCGTACTGATCGAGACGGCCACGGACAACAATACGCGCACCGTGGCGAACATCCGGAGTTATTTCAATAAACACAACGGCAGCCTGGGTACTTCGGGCTCCGTGGAATTCATGTTTGACCATACCTGTAACTTTTGTATCGAACCGGAAGGCCTGGATCCGGAGGAGCTCGAACTGGAAATGATCGATTTCGGGGCCGAGGAGGTTTTTGAAGATGAAGACGGCCTGCACATCTACGCGCCCTTTGAATCCTTCGGGGCCATACAAAAAGAACTGGAATCGCGGGATATCGAAATCCGCTCCTCGGGTTTTGAGCGCATACCCCAGGTGACCAAGGAGCTCACTCCCGAAGAAGCCGAGGAAGTGGAAAAACTCCTCGAAAAAATCGAAGACGACGACGACGTGCAGAATGTATTCC
>NZ_JBAVZJ010000078.1:0-12558 GCF_049588695.1 Robiginitalea sp. | reverse complement strand
CTTTCTTTCTCCGTGGTAAAAATACTCACCAACAGATCGGGTGATTCAGACTTTACAAATCCCTTGCGGGCCATTTCATCTTCGATAGCGTTCAGGATTCTGCGTTTGTCCAGGTCTGAGATCTGGGCACGATCGATCCCCGTTTTGTAGAAAGCATATGTTTTATAGTTGGCAAATGTCGCATTGCGGTCGTAATCTGAGATCACATCTACGGAGGAACAACCCATAAGCAAGCCAAAGGGTAAAAGGAGGAGGGCAAGGCGGGAAAGTGTTTTCATAGCAACGGTTTTATGTATCTCTAAGTTAGACAAAATACAGCAAAATCTGTGCCGAAATGCCTATTTATCACGTCTTTGTGTCCTGGGATTAAAACCATAAGGGCAATGCCTGCAGCCGCTCTCACAACAGAAGCCCCGTTTTAAAAGGTACTTTGCTGTAAATACCCGATACCCTTCGGGAGTCCAGTAGTAATCTCCTTCTTCAAGAGGAATTTGTTCGCGCATAGTTCGAAAGTCCACGACCCGTAGTTCTGCCTTCAAAAATACGGGAAATGTGGGATATGCCCGGAAGTCAATATCCATTCAATATAGTCGTTTATCCAATATCTCCTCCTGCTGATCGAATACGAAAAGGATAAAGCAATATATTTGCAGTGAGACGTTTAAGAGCAGATGATCCTTGTAATCCGACACTTTTTTTACCGCAGCTATGTAGGTCTTGGGCTTTGGCCTTTTATCATCCTCAGGAATAAGGCATTAAAGCAAGACAAGGCCCTGATCAATCACGAGCGCATTCATCTAAGACAACAAGCTGAGCTATTTTTGGTGTTTTTTTACCTGCTTTATGTTTTTGAGTGGTTGCTAAAGAGCCTTTATTACCTGGATTTCTACAGGGCCTATCGAAATATCAGTTTTGAGCGCGAGGCCTATCTCGAGGAAAAGAACCTGGACTACCTCAGGGTTCGTAAGCCCTATCAGGGATTGAAATATATTTTTGTGAACCCCCTGGATCACTAAGGTGGAGGCGATTACGGTAGCCGTTCAACTTCCTGTCCTCCGGGCGCAGAACGTCACTTTACACGTAAAACGGGAAGACCTGCTATTCCCAAATCTCTCGGGAAATAAGTATCGAAAACTCAAATACAACCTGGAAGCGGCCAAAGCCGGCGGCCATAAAACCCTAATCACTTTTGGAGGGGCTTTTTCAAATCATCTCCACGCTACTGCCGCAGCCGGAAAGCAATACGGTTTCCGAACTATCGGGTTGGTACGGGGGGAAGAACTCAGGGAAAAACCTTTGAACCCTACACTCGCTCAGGCACACCAATGGGGAATGAAACTTTTTTTTCTCAACCGGAAGGAATACCGCTTAAAATCAGATCCGGATTTTTTAAAAACCCTTATGGAAACATTTGGCCCCGCATACCTGATTCCTGAGGGGGGGACGAATGATCTCGCAGTCCGAGGGTGTTCGGAAATACTGACCCTGGCTGATCGGGATTTTACCCATATCTGTTGCCCAGTGGGGACCGGGGGTACCCTGGCTGGCCTGGCGCGTTCGGCTCAACCGGGGCAGCACATCCTGGGATATCCGGCACTAAAAGCTCCCGATCTCCAGAAAGAATTGCGTACCTGGATTTTTGCAAATAACTGGGAGCTCGTCCGTGATTATCATTTCGGGGGCTACGGTAAGATCAACCCGGAATTGATTGGTTTTATCAATGATTTTAAAGGGAAAACAGGTATTCCCCTCGATCCGGTTTACACCGGGAAAATGCTTTTTGGAATACTTGAGGATCTGCGCCGGGGTCGCCTGGGTTCGGGGAGCCGGGTCCTTGCCATCCATACCGGAGGGCTGCAGGGAATTGCAGGAATGAATATGCAATTGAAGAAAAAGAACTTACCTTTGTTGCATCTATGAAAAGGTTTTTTGGGATAACATGCCTTTCGATGCTGGTACTTACCGGCTGTATTTCCAAGAAGAAAACGACCTATGCCAGTTCTTCTGGAAAGGACGCCAGCTCTAAATCCAGGGCTAAAGGTAATTCTGCTGAACCCAATACAGAAGGAGTGGACACCTTTGTTTTTTTATCCGTCAGTTCCCCCGAAGAGTATATTCAAACCTTTGCGCCCGTAGCCCAATCTGAAATGAGGACGTACGGTATTCCCGCGAGTATAAAATTGGCCCAGGGATTGCTAGAAAGCGGATTTGGGAAGGGCGAACTTGCCCAAAAAACCAACAACCACTTCGGGATTAAGTGCCATGTGGGTTGGGAGGGCGACTTTGAACGCCATGATGACGATGAACGTGATGAGTGTTTCAGAAGGTACAACCACCCCATGCATTCCTACAGGGATCACAGTATGTTCCTTACGACCCGGTCCAGGTATGCATCCCTTTTTGACTTACAACAGGACAATTACAAAGGGTGGGCCCGGGGTCTGAAAAAGGCGGGTTACGCTACAGACCGCCATTATCCCCAAAAACTTATAGAACTTATAGAGCGTTACGACCTGCATCAGTACGACGCTGAAGTTTTGGGAAAACGCTATACCGCCCGCTCATCTTCGACGCAGGACGGGTATTCTGCCTACCGGATTCAAAAAGGGGATACTCTTTATGCGATCTCCCGTCGCCATTTGGTGTCTGTTGAAGAATTGATGCGGATTAACGGATTGAAGACCAATGAGATTTCTGTGGGGCAGGTATTAAAAGTACCCGCGGACAAAGTAAAATAACATCATGCGATACGAAAGAAGTAGCGCCCTTTTTCGCGCTGCCTATAAAGTTTTACCCGGAGGGGTGAATTCCCCGGTACGGGCATTCAAGGCCGTAGGGGGTACCCCGGTTTTTGTTAAAGAAGCCAAGGGTGCCTATTTTTTTGATGAGGACGGAAATCGCTTTGTCGATTTTATCGCCTCCTGGGGCCCTTTACTCTTCGGGCATGCATTTGAGCCGGTTCTGGAAGCTGTGATTTCCCGAACCCGGAAGGGTACTTCTTTTGGGATGCCGACAGCTTTGGAGACCGAATTGGCTGAAAAGGTTGTCGCCATGGTTCCCAATGTTGAAAAAGTCCGGTTTGTCAATAGTGGTACAGAGGCATGTATGAGCGCCGTGCGCCTGGCACGGGGGTACACGGGACGCCATAAGATCATTAAATTTGCGGGTTGCTATCACGGACATGCGGATGCCTTTCTGATACAGGCGGGCAGTGGGGCAGTGACCTTTGGCAGCCCGAACAGCCCCGGGGTTACTCCGGGAACGGCCCAGGACACCTTGTTGGCCAGGTACAACGACCTGGAGAGTGTCGAAGCCCTGGTTGAGGCAAATGCAGGAGCCATTGCCGCGATCATTCTGGAGCCTGTGGCGGGTAATATGGGATGTATCCCCCCTGAACCGGGATTTCTGGAAGGCCTGAGGGCCCTGTGCACCCGTAGTGGAATTCTCTTGATTTTTGATGAGGTAATGACCGGATTTCGACTGGCGCCCGGTGGGGCCCAGGAGGCACTCGGTATTCAGGCAGATATCGCCACCTTTGGAAAGGTCCTCGGGGGAGGGCTTCCAGTTGGGGCATTTGCGGCTCGAGGGGAGATCATGAAGCATCTCGCCCCGGAAGGTCCGGTATACCAGGCAGGGACACTAAGCGGGAATCCGCTGGCCATGGGTGCCGGCCTTGCCATGCTCACGGCTATTGAGGAAGATCCTGAAGTATTTTCAAGGCTGGAGCAGAAAACCGCCTACCTCCATAAGGGACTGCAGGGCGAACTGGAAACTACAGACCTTCCTTTTCAGATCAATCGCTTCGGCTCCATGATTTCAGTTCATTTTACAGATATTCCCATTCGGGATTTTGATTCAGCAGCTACCGGGAACAACCCCCACTTCAAGACTTATTTTCACGGGATGCTCGATCGTGGTGTTTATTTGCCGCCCAGTGCTTTCGAGAGTTATTTCCTCAACGATGCCCTGTCTTATGAAGATCTGGACCTTGCCATAGCCTCTGCAGGTGCGGCGATGCGTGGCAAAGTAACCCGATAAAGCAAAAAAATAGCAGGACCTGATCCTGCTATTTTATAAGAATTATAATTGGGTCCGGCATTCCCGGCCTATCCCTGCCTTGCTTGGTGCCTGCGTCTGCCTCGTGATCTGTTTTTTCTTTCCTTCATTTTATCTTCCCTGAGTGATCTCCACTGCTCAAACTGGGAATCCGAAAGAATACCTTTGATATTTTCCTGAAAGGCAATTTCGCGGTCCAGCCGGCTATTTAGAGCGGTATATCGGGAGGCTCCATCTTTCCGTTCAGTGGAGCCCGCTTCAGATTTTCGCGAGGCTTTCCATTCCATGCGCTCATCCAGTCGGGTTTTGAGTAGTGCAGCTATCTGGTCCTGTTGCTGCTGGTCCAGTCCAAGGGCGAGCGTCAGGCGCTTGGATTGAAGCGAGGCCCGCTGCTGAGTAGAAAGTTCAGTACTGTGATCATTTCCGCGGACGGGTTGATGAGGTCTGTGTTGTGCGTTTGCTCCCAGTCCGATGAGTAGTGCACAAAGTGCCATTGTTTTTTTCATGTGAATCTGTTTAGGTGTTTTAACCTTAGAATCACAGTTCGGACGAACGTTTAATCCGGAATCCGGATTTAAAAAATAATTAACACAGTGTCCTGCCCTGGGGGAAAGGATGTATACATGTGTAAAAGGGGGATAAAAAAACCCGGAGGTTTAACCTCTCGGGATATTGATTAATGTAATAAGTATTGAGATGTTATGAATCCTAAATATGGTAAGGGCCTCTTAGAGCACATGGTCCTCTGCAGTGTCCATAGTACCGTTCATTGAAATTTCACTGGACTGTTCAATGGTATCTGAACCCTGTGTATCTTCCATTTGCTGATAGAGAAGGGCACTTAAAATAAAGGCGAAAAGGTAAATCAGGCTTTTGACTTTGTAGTTCATGATTTTGGGGGTTTGATTTGATCTACAAATTAGGAAGAGAATCGGGGTGTTTTTTGCTTTTGTTGTCAGCGGGTGCTTTTTTGTTGGGAAAACAGGGAAACCTGTGGGCAACTCCGAAAACCCATTTTCGTAAAATAGGTCCGGAATTGCCGTTTAACGGGTTTTTCAGGTCTTTTGTGGAGGTATTGCTTCGCGAAGGCCAGCCCTAGCTCGGGTTCAGGATGAGTTCAATGCGCGCAACAATATCTTCGAGGTGGTAGCGCGTCATGGCATCGGAAGTCCTCCCTGAGGCGGAACGTGCCTGGCGCTGGATGCGCGTGAGTTCTGCCCTGGCAATGGATCGGATGTCTGACTGGCTCGTATTGACGGCCGTAGACTTCCGGTATCCTCCCCGGTCGTTCTGCTTCGCCTGGTTTTCCGCCGTAAGCAGGTAGTGCAGCCGGTCTATATGGGCTTTCTGCAAATTCCTTCGATAGGTATCTATTTCCTGCCCTTTTGGAAGTTCAGACCACAGGCCTGTTCTCAGGTCTTGCATCATTTCAGTCAGGCTATAAGCGTTTTCGCTTTCCAGCGCGTCCGCTTCAATGAGTCTGGCCATTCTCCCCAGGCTGAGGATGTTGTTCAGGGTGCGTACCTGCAACCGGCGTATCCGTTCTACAGCACCGGAATATTCGATCCGTCCGAAGACCTCTTTGTCCAGAAGCCACTCAGGTGTTTCAAAAAGCTGCTCCTGAAGGAATTCCATACATTTTTCCTGGTGCTCCCCTGGAACATAGGTATAGACGGGACCTTCCTGATCGTATGTCTTATGATTTTCATAGACCCCACCAATATTGTTGGAAACATGGCCCATATAGCGGTTGTACTGACTCACCACCTGTCCGTATAGTTCTTCCAGATCCTCGTAGTCCTTCCCTTCTTCTGAGGTCCACTCAATCAAGTTTGGCACGATTCTTTTCAGGTTCAGAATACCGTAGGTGCTGGCGAGTACCGCATCGTCCCCCAAATCTTCGGTCTGGGAACTCGGGTCGACCACATCACCCACCTGTTGATGGCCAAAACGGTAAAGCGGATCTCCGGCATGCTCCAAAATCCATGAATCCAATATGGGTTTTTCAGCTTCCGCCGTTTTATCGGGAATCGGTTTATAGCCCCAGCGGATTGCGTATTTATCATAGATCCCGATATTAGGCATAAGGGCCACGCCATCGTCCCCGGGTTGGGCCACATAATTGAAGCGCGCATAGTCCATAATGGATGGGGCTGTACCGTATTTTTCTGTAAACCGGGCAGATCTTAGGGAATCTACCGGATAGGCTACACTACTCCCCATATTATGGGGTAGTCCCAGGGTATGCCCTACCTCGTGAGAGGACACAAACCGAATCAGCCGACCCATCACCGCATCGTCAAAGTCTGCCCTGCGGGCGTCCGGATTGATGGCAGCTGTCTGAACAAAAAACCACCCCCTGAGCAGGCTCATCACATTGTGGTACCAATTGATATCGGATTCCAGGATTTCACCACTTCTCGGATCGCTGACATGCGGGCCACTGGCGTTTCGTACCGGGGAGGCCAGGTAGCGAACCACGGAATAACGCACGTCTTCCGGAGACCACTCCGGGTCTTCCTCTGGTGAAGGAGGATCTTTGGCGATGATGGCATTTTTAAAACCAGCTGCCTCAAAGGCCACCTGCCAGTCTTCTATCCCCTGCTTGATATAGGGGACCCATTGCTGTGGTGTTGCACGGTCTACGTAATACACAATAGGTTCTTTGGGTTCGACCAGTTCCCCGCGCTTAAATTTCTCTATATCCTCATCCCTGACCTCCAGGCGCCACCGATCCAGAAATCGAACGGTTTCACTTTTCTGTGCTTCCAGGCCATAATCGACCTGTCCCCGGGCAAACCATCCGACCCGCTCGTCAAAATACCGCCTTTTCATCGGTTCTTCAGGCAACAGGATCATGGAATTGTTGATCTCTATGGAAATAGAGCCCAGACTCCCGTTGGAAGGGGCGTTAGACGCGTTATAAGTTTTAACATGCCGCCCTTCAATATTCATGGGATAGCTGCTCACTGATTCAATATAGCTCCTGTTGTCATCCAGGCGGGTAACCTTAAAACGTTTCCTGTACTGATCCGGCATACCCAGTGCTTTCACGTCTTTGGTAAAGAGCTCGTCCATTTTAATAACGGTAGCGGGGTTCAGAGAATCCTTTTTTAAAGCTTTGATTTCGAAGGAGTAGAGCACAGGCTCAAAATTTGAATTGACCACGGCTTCATGAACGGGCAAAGAGTCTGCCGCAACTACGTCATGACTGACCACCCGGAGCAATACTTTTGTGGGTTTTTTCTCCCATCGGAGCACCTGGGTATTGATTTTGCCCCCGCCGAAGCCAATGCCGGAAGCGGTTTTGGAAATCCGGCTTACCATCAGCATTTCCCGCCCAAAGAGCGAGTCCGGAATTTCATAATACCATTTATCCTCAATCTGATGGACATCAAAAAGACCCTTGTCAGTGACGGCCTCCTTTGTGATGACTTTATCATAAGGCTTTATGCCATTCTTGTTGTCTTTTTCTTTTTTATCCGACGCTTCTGTTTTGGCCTTTTTCTTTTTCTTAAAGAGTTGGGCGTTCGATGGCTGAAGGGATCCAAGGAAGAGAAAAACTAAAAAACAGAGTGATAATGGGGGATTCAGGCGCATTTTGGCAAATGAGTTTAAAATTTGAGCCCAAAGAACTTAAAATTTAAAAGAATTCCATGTTAACGAAATATTAAGGCAGCGGGATACCCCCTGTGAGAACAGGGGTTTTTCTTTTGTCAGAAAAGAAGGGGCATTACAAATTGAAAAATAAGGACCAGCAGGACCACGGAAATCAGGTTGAGAATCACACCCACCCGGGCCATTTCATGGACTTTGATGTAGCCGCTGGCAAAGACAATCGCATTGGGCGGCGTGGCCATTGGCAGCATAAAAGCGCAGCTGCTGGCAATCGTTACCGGTATGAGCAAATGGAGCATCGGAATATTGAGCCCAATGGCGATCCCGGCTACTACGGGCGCCAGGACGGCTACGAGCGCTACATTGCTCATGAGTTCGGTCATAAAAAGCATCAGCAGGATCAACAGGAAGGCCGTAAAGACGATGGAAACCTCGGCCGCGGCAATGGCATCGGATACCACGTCTACAATACCACTGGCAGACATACCCCTTGCCAGGGCCAGTCCGCCCCCAAATAAGATGAGGATGCCCCAGGCCAGGCGAGTGGTGTCTTTCCATTCAAGGATAAATGCACCTTTTCTAAGGTTAAAAGGAATGGAGAAGAGGGAGATGGCCGCCAGCATACTGATCCCTGTATCTGATAACCCGAGGCCGGGTATCCAATTGTTGATCAGTGTCCTGAAAACCCATAGGAATACGGTGACCCCAAAGATAGCAAGCACCATTTTTTCCCGGGGACTTGGAGGACCCAATTTGCGCAGTTCATCCCGGATTACAGATTGGGAAGCTCCAAACTTCAGCCCTTTGCAGGGAAACATCCACTTCACCAAAACCAGATAAGAGATCCCGATCAGGATGATGGAAATCGGAAGGCCGATGGTCATCCACCTGAGGAATGAGATTTCAATCTGGTATTCATTCTCCAGCAGGCCGATCAATACCGAATTCGGGGGCGTTCCGATTACACTGGCGATCCCTCCCGCATTGGCTGAGAAGGCAATACCGAGCATTACGCTAAGGGCGAAGTTTTTATCTTTTTTAGTGAAACCATCGGCATCCTGGATCAACAGTTGGATCACCGAAAGAGCTATGGGCAACATCACCACGGTACTTGCCGTATTGCTGATCCACATACTCAATGAGGCTGTGGCGATCATAAAACCAAGGATGACTTTCTCAGGGGTGGTGCCCGTAAGGTGAATGATAGTCAGGGCTATCCTGCGATGAAGGTTTACTTTTTCCAGGGCGAGGGCGAGGACAAAACCACCAAAAAACAGAAAAATAATCGGGCTCCCGTAATTGGCCCCGACATCGGTAAGGGGCATTACCCCAAGTAAAGGAAACAGCAGAAGGGGCAAAAGGGCAGTCACCGAGATGGAAACGGCCTCGGTAATCCACCAAATAATCATCCAGGTGGCCGTGGCGATAACCGCATTGGCCTCAGGATGGCCTTCAATAAGGTCGGGGATCAGGTTCAGGACGATAAAAAGAACTGGTCCGAGAACTAATCCGATGGCTTTGGATAGGTGCATGCGCCCTAATATACTACGAGTCTTTTAAATAACACATGAGGGTTTCCCCCTCCCGGGCTACCGAAGCCAGACCGAGTTTTGTCAGACCTTTGATCGCCTTATCCCAGGCCTTGTTGCTCAGGCCCGATTCTGCTTTAAGATTTGCGAGGGTTACGGGCGCTTGGGCTTTCAAAAGGGTGAGCACTGTTTTTTCATGCTCTGCGAGGTCGAGCGGTTTTTTTTCGGGGCGCATTTGGGGAAAAAACAGGACTTCCTGAATGGAAGAATTGTTTGTCAGCAACATAACCAGCCTGTCAATCCCGATCCCAATACCGGAGGTTGGGGGCATGCCGTATTCCAGTGCCCGCAGAAAATCCTGATCGATAAACATGGCCTCGTCATCTCCTTTCTCAGATAGACGGAGTTGTTCTTCGAAGCGTTCCCGCTGATCGATAGGGTCGTTTAACTCGGAATACGCATTGGCGATTTCCTTCCCGTTGACCAGGAGTTCAAATCGCTCGGTCAGGCCGGGTTTGGAACGGTGCTCCTTGGTCAGGGGACTCATTTCTTTAGGATAGTCGATTATAAAAGTGGGTTGGATGTAATGGTGTTCGCAAAAATCCCCAAAAATATAGTCGATGATTTTTCCGACGCCCATGGTGGGGTCGAGTTCGAGTTTCAGCTCTTTTGCCACCTCCCTCAAGGCGGTTTCATCCATGCCATTCAGGTCAAACCCGGTATGGGTTTTTATGGCTTCCAGGATCGGAACCCTCGGGTAGGGCGCTTTAAAGTCGATACGCTGCTCCCCCACAGTAACTTCGGTGCCCCCTGTGGCCTCCCGTGCAACCTGCTCCAGGAGTTCTTCGGTAAGCTCCATCATCCAGAGGTAGTCTTTATAAGCCACGTAGAGCTCCATTACAGTGAATTCCGGGTTGTGGGTCCGGTCCATCCCTTCATTCCTGAAATCCTTTGAAAATTCATAGACCCCCTCAAAGCCCCCGACGATAAGCCTTTTGAGGTAAAGTTCGTTGGCAATACGAAGGTAGAGCGGGATATTCAGGGCATTGTGGTGGGTGACAAAAGGCCTGGCAGTCGCCCCACCGGGTATAGGCTGCAAAATGGGGGTTTCTACTTCCAGATACCCCCGGGCATTGAAAAAATTTCGAATGCTGTTTGTGATTTTTGTGCGTTTTACAAACGCGTCCCGCACCTGTGGATTGACCACAAGGTCCACGTACCGCTGCCGGTAGCGCAATTCCGGATCGTTGAATTCGTCGTACACCCGGCCTTCAGCATCTGTCTTTGGCAATGGTAAGGGGCGCAGGGCTTTGCTCAGGACTGTCAGGCCTGTTACCAGAACCGTCTTTTCGCCCACCTGAGTTTTAAAAAGGGTCCCTTCAACCCCTATGATATCCCCTATATCCAGGAGTTTTTTATACACCTCGTTGTAGAGGGTCTTGTCATCCCCCGGGCAGATCTCGTCCCGGTTGAAGTAGAGTTGAATCCGCCCCTCGCTATCCTGCAGCTCAGCGAACGAGGCTTTGCCCTGAATCCTGCGCGACATCAGCCGACCGGCCATGACAACCTTCCGGCCCTCTTCAAAGTGCTCCCTGGCATCATGGGTCCGGGTATCTACCGGAAACATGGCCGCCGGATATGGGGTGATGCCAAGGGCCCGGAGCTGCCCCAGTTTTTCTCTTCGGATAACTTCCTGTTCGGATAACTGCATGTATTCTGATTTAAAGCGCAAAACTACGGTTTTAGGCTCAAAATACCTTTCCCATCTTTATCACACCTAATGCGCCATACCGGCTATAGAATATTAGGTTATTTGCGGAGTATATCGGGAGCACATTGAAGCAGATCGCAGAGATCCCATTCCAGGCTGATTTTAGGGTGCTCCACGATCCGACCTATTTCACGGCCATCCCTGAGAAGGATAAAGGTAGGGACTCGTTTTATATTCCACTTCAAATGTTCGCCCCCAGGGCTTGTTTTATAAGTACCCGGTCGCCTGTCGACCGAAATAAAGTTAATTTGAGAATCTGGAATATCCAGCTCATCCGTTATCTTGATAAACCGGGGAACTTCCCTTTTACTGTCACCACACCAAGTGCCCAAAAAAATCAGGATACGCACCTTGTCGAAATGCAAGGCGAGGTTGCTCAGTGCTCCCCTTTGTGGCTCATATGCGTTGTATTGGCTGTTGAACCACTTTGAATAGGGCTCGACCTTTAGCCTTTCCCGCCCAATGGTCCCAAGGAGGAATTTACTTCCATCTTTTAGAGTTATTTCGGTTCCCGGAGCTTGGGCAGACAAGGAGGCAAGGCATGAAAACAAGGCCAGAATAATCAGATTTAATCTCATGGGTTCACAGTTTTGGTTTGACCAAAAATCTCTAATGAACGGTCATGAAAGAAGATTACCGGGGTGTATTTTGGGACTAGAACCGGGGTGGAATTAATCCCTGAAGTGCGTTTTGAGGTCTTTTCGACTGCTGACCCCCAACTTTTTGTAGATGCTGTTAATATGTGACTTTACGGTACTTAGGCTGATAAAGAGTGCGGCGGCAATTTCTTTGTTGGAACGACCTTCAAGGATTTCATGCAGAACAGCTTTTTCCTGTTGTGTCAGGTTGTCCTCTGCCTTTGTAAAACGCTTTTGATGTTTATTTACGCCTTTTTTACGAATGAAATAGAAGTTTATAAAAACCGAGATGGAAAGCAGGCAGAGCAGTATCCAGGGAAGCTTTGCTGCAGGGGCCGTAGCCCCTTGCATAACATTCAAATCGGCCTGAATTTCGCTTCGGTAGATTCTGGTAAAGGTGGCATTGGAGTACCCTTTTTCAAGGCTTTCGGCCAGCTCAACGTAATAGCTGCTCCCGACAAGATCCTTTAGGTAATAGTCATGTGTTTCGCTACCCCTGTCGGAGAGGAAAGCATAAATATAGAGCTCGGTCAGAGGTTCCTCTGCTGCTTTTCCATAATCCTTCCAAAGAAGGAACCATTTGTTTAAATTGAGTTCCCTGCTGGCTGCACTGGGTACTTCGGTGAAATCGAGGATCATTTGTTCCTTGAGTGCATCTACTTCCAGCAAATCCGTACTATTTGCGTTCGTCGATTGGATACTACACAAGACCTCCCCGCCCAGGGTTTCCGGGAATCCCAGGGTATCCTGATTCCGTGCCAAAAAAAGCACGGACCGATACGCATTACAGCCTTTTAGAAAATGCCCCGTCTCGCTTCCCCCATCCTCACATTCCTCCACATGAATTCTGTAGATTCGATTTTTGCTATTGAGGTTATCCCCCCGAAACTCAAACTCCCCAGCTGGCCCTGCCATTGCTTTATGGATGATCTGATCCGAATAGGGC
>NZ_JBAVZJ010000077.1:0-8365 GCF_049588695.1 Robiginitalea sp. | reverse complement strand
CATGGGCAGGGACGTCGCTGCGCGCCATCCACACCGATTTGTAAAATGCCGGGTCGCGTACCCAGGAACGGAGGACCCGCTCATTAAAGTCATATCCGTTCATCTCAGCCCATACTATGGTCCAGTCCACTTTTTGGGGAGTAGCCCAACCTGTGGTGTCTATGGCCCCTAAGGCAGCCTGAAGTTTTTTAAATTCCGGCCAGCGCCCTTTTCGCCCGGCCGCAGTATAATCCGGTGCCCCTTCGAGAAGTGGCGGGTTTTCAAATTCACGCCACTCCTCAAAAAGAGTGACCAGGGCTGTGTAGTTCGTATTTCGGGTGCTTTCCTGACTAAAGGAATTGAAAATTCCGCTTAACAATAACAGCAGAACGGGGAGAGGCTTTAGAATTCTCATAGAGTTGGAAATTAGTCTTTTTTAGGTTTGGGTTCATAGATCAGCCGCATAAAGGCACTAAAACGTTCATTTTCCCGGGCAACGGGAATGCCTGCCACAATTCCGATAAGCATAGATTCGGATATATCGAGGCGCATCTGGGGACGGATGGTCATATCAAAATCCCCGTGTTCGAGAGCCTTGTTGAATTCCACCCCGATAAAGTTTATGGTCCCCGGGATCATGTAGTGGAAACTGGTATTGATTTCATAGGCAGATTCCCAGTCCCCTGTGTTGTATACCTGTTCGAAAATCGGTCCTGTGTAGATGAGCGAATGAAAATGCCGGCCCCACCTTTTGGCAACTACCAGAAAAGGGTTGTAGGCATTTCCTTTAAAAAATGGCTTGGCGAAGGAGTCAAAGGCAGTCAATTGAAATTCATTGAGATATCCCAGGGCCATAGAGGTAGCGATTTCAGGCTTGACCAAAAAGGTCCATTGAATAGCCACCTGCAAAGCATCGAGTTGGTTGGAGGGAACCAGATCGCCGGGGGTGCCCCCGGTAGGGGAATAAAAAGTGAATGGAAATTCAACTTCAAGCCCCAATCGGTTCACCGGGGCCCATTCATATTCCACCAACACCTCGTATGAATCGAAACTGAGGTTATCCTTAAGGCCCATCCCGAGATTCCACTCCTTTTCGCCTTTTCGCGCACCTAAATCGCGAATCAGGTCGATATAGAGGGGTTCGGCGTGCAAAACCTTATAAGGTTGCAGGCCATCTTCCAGTTCCTGTTGGGGTATTTTTTGAGTGAATATCTGTTTGTCCTGAGCCAGACCTGGGCCTTCCGGAAGTACAAAAAACAGGAAGGAAATCACCAGGTTGCTCCGCAAATAGGTGTTCCTCCATAGATTAGATAGCGTTCCGCACAGACTCATATTATATTGTTCGTTTTCTCGATGAATTCTGCTACCCATTTCGCACTTTGCACCGCCCCTTCCATATATCCGGGAAATAAGGAAGCGGTTTCAGATCCGGCAATAAGTAATTTTCCCCCAAGCCATGTCTTCTGATAATGGCTATTTCCATTATTCTGATGTGGGAAAACTGGCTTGTCATAAGGGGCGTATGTGAGGGGATCCCGGGTCCAGACCTTTTCCCGGTAGGTGCGATAGGTGTCGACAACGTCACCGTAATACCCCCGTAACTGTCTAAGGACGCGGGTGCGCCTTTCTGTTTCCGAGAGCGTATAAAAACTGCTGCTTATAAAACCCTTCAAGGCAAAGTGGTTGTCCTCAAAATCAGAATGGTCATACATTTCGGTTACCGGCCCCACATTACTGAAAACAGTCCCGCTGGTACGTGCTTCCCTCCAAAAAGGGCGGTCGTACACCAGTCCGAATTTAATGGATTCTCCCATCCACGTATGGGTTTGTTCCATAAGTTCGGATAGATTCGTTGGCAGGGGCGGGGTGATATTGACGGTTTTCGCAAGCAGATAAGGAGGGAGTGTGGATATGACAAGGCGGGCGTGATAGTCCCCTTCCGGGCATTCCACCCGCAGGCCATCTGCTCTTTCAGCGATGCCGGTAGCCCGTGTTTTCAAATGGATTTCCGCTGTGGGCAGCGTTGCGGCGAGGGTTCGAATAAGGGTGGAAGTCCCTCCCCCAATCCGAAAGCTGGGCTGGTCCTCTTCGGGTAGTGTTACGAGTTGAAACGGGCTGGTTGAAATGGGTTCATATATTGCTTGTTCTCCCAACTGCTGGGGAAAAACAGGGATATCCAGGGTTTTCAGCAGGGCTTTTAACCGGGTGTGTTTCGGACCCCACCAGGTTGCCCCCATTTCAATAGGTGGGTTTTGTGCATCAGAGGGAGTGGAATAAATTCGTCCGCCCAGCCGCTCCCTACCTTCGATCAGGATGCTTTTGAAGGTTGTTTTGCGAAGTAAGTGTTTCACCATCAAGCCTGTAAGCCCTCCTCCGATAATGAGGATATCACATCTTTTCAATAGTCTTAATTTTAATCAGAATTAATTGACTGCCCCCTTTTTGATGGGTAGGAAATTCGTTAAATTTAAGGCTCTTTGTAACCCCGGGGACTACCATAGGGGGAATTTATTTGCACATAAATTATACGAATGACCCAGGTCAGGGTTATCCCCTTAGATTATTGTTACTTTGAGACACCTACGAAAATAATAATTTAGAGAACCATGGAAGATAACACACATTCATCATCGGCTTACAACGCCAACTCGGACAATGGCAATGCCAGTGCTGAGAGTAAATGCCCGTTTTTGAACGGGGAAATGAAGCAAGCCGCAGGCGGGGGAACTACTAACCGCGATTGGTGGCCCAATTCACTGAATTTAAACATCCTGCGACAGCATTCTGAACTTGCCGATCCTATGGATCCGGATTTTGATTACCAGAAAGCCTTTAAGTCCCTGGATCTGGACGCGGTTAAAAAAGACCTCACCGATTTAATGACCGACAATCAGGATTGGTGGCCTGCGGATTACGGTCACTACGGTCCGTTTTTTATCCGGATGGCATGGCATGCTGCAGGTACCTACCGTATTGCCGATGGGCGCGGAGGTGGTGGAACAGGGGCACAAAGATTTGCACCTCTGAACAGCTGGCCCGATAACGCCAATTTGGACAAAGCCCGGGTACTCCTGTGGCCGGTCAAGCAGAAATACGGCAAAAAATTATCCTGGGCAGATTTACTGATCCTGGCCGGGAACGTGGCTCATGAGTCTATGGGTTTGCCCATGTACGGTTTTGCCGGTGGACGGGAAGACATCTGGCAACCGGAAGAAGATATTTACTGGGGTTCCGAAGAGGAATGGCTTGGAAACAAGGCCAGATACAGTGAGAGTGGAGAGCTCGAAAAGCAAATGGGGGCTGCACATATGGGACTCATTTATGTAAATCCGGAAGGCCCTAACGGAAATCCGGATCCGGTGGCTGCTGCCCATGATATTCGCGAGACCTTTGGGCGAATGGCTATGAATGACTACGAAACCGTCGCGCTGATCGCCGGAGGGCATACTTTTGGAAAAACCCATGGTGCGGCCAGCGATGCGGAATTTTTAGAGGCTGAACCTGCGGGGGCCGGCATCGAAATGCAGAGCTTGGGATGGAAAAGTAACTTTGGAACCGGAGTGGGTACGGATACTATTACCAGTGGCCTGGAAGGTGCCTGGACCGATACACCCATCAAATGGAGCCACAAGTACCTTGAAAACCTCTTTGGTTATGAGTGGGAATTGACAAAAAGTCCGGCAGGTGCCTGGCAGTATAAACCCAAAGATGGCGCAGGTGCGGGGACAGTTCCGGATGCCCAGGATCCGAACAAGAAACACGATCCTTTTATGCTCGTCACCGACCTCTCCCTGAGGATGGACCCTGCATATGAGAAAATATCCCGCCACTTCCTGGACAACCCTGAGGAATTCAAAGAAGCGTATCAGAAAGCATGGTTTAAACTGACGCACCGCGATATGGGCCCCAAAGCTCGTTATCTGGGTGATGAAGTGCCGGCGGAAGACTTGATCTGGCAAGATCCGGTACCTGCTGCCGATTATGATATCATTGATGCTAAAGATGTAGAAGCCCTTAAAAAGGACATCCTGTCCTCTGGTTTGGGAATTTCAGAACTTGTGGGGGCCGCATGGGCATCCGCCTCTACGTTCCGCGGTTCAGATTATCGGGGAGGTGCCAACGGCGCTCGTGTTCGTTTGGCTCCCCAAAACCAGTGGAAGGTGAACAACCCGGTTCAATTGGGCAGGGTACTGGATGGCCTGACGGCGATCCAGAAGAAATTCAACGATGCCCAGTCCGGAAACAAAAAGGTCTCCCTGGCCGATTTGATCGTTTTGGGAGGTAGTGCCGCCGTGGAAAAAGCTGCACACGACGCCGGTCATAAGATTAGCGTACCGTTTACCCCCGGCCGTACGGATGCCTCCGCAGAAATGACGGATGCGGAGTCTTTTGAACACCTTGAGCCTTTGGCCGATGGCTTTAGAAACTACGCCAAATCTAAATTCTCTGTAAAAACTGAAGAGTTGTTAGTAGATAAAGCTCAGTTGATGACGCTGACGGCTCCTGAGATGACCGTTTTGGTCGGAGGGATGCGGGTCTTGAACGCAAACTGGGACGGATCCCAGAAGGGAGTCTTTACAGATAGTCCAGGTACGCTGACCAATGACTTTTTCGTAAACCTGCTGGATATGGGGAATGTCTGGAAAGCGATGGATGCCGATGAAGAGGTATTTGAAGGTCGTGATCGCAAATCCGGGGAATTACGCTGGGTTGGATCGCGTGTAGACCTTATTTTTGGTTCGAATTCTGAATTGAGAGCCCTGGCAGAGGTTTACGCCTGTGATGATGCCAAAGAGAAGTTTGCAAAAGACTTTGTCGCAGCATGGCATAAAGTGATGAACCTGGATCGGTTTTAGTACGACCCGGTAAAGGCACTTTTATTTTGCCTTAATAATAGTAAAAGGCGATCCACATCCGGGTCGCCTTTTTTTATGCTATATTTCGGAAACAGAGTTCTGGAGATAGCTATTCACCTGATACGCTATGCCTGCAACAGGACAGTCGGTCACCATATCCATCGTCTAATTAAAAGTATATTATGCCTCGTGTTTCACTTAGTGTAGATCCTTTGTCAAAAGTTTTATCCATTCTTGTATGCTTCCTGATTTTCGGGTGTACTACCGAATCGAGAAAAGCCGATACTGAAATTGTCGCAATAAATACGGCGAACCCAGCATTGGAATTGGATCATATGGTCAGGGAGTGGTCTGAATCCTTTGTCACAAAGATCGATTCAACCTATGAGGCCACCATCAATTTTTATTTGGCTGATTCGTCAGAGGCCTGCCATGTACTATTTTCAAATAATCAATTTGAGTTGTTCGAAGGGGATACAGACTCCTATAACCTTTCATTTTCTTCCACAAAGGAGCATTACAATAAAATATTCAGGGGGGATATGACGGCCATGACATCCATGGGGCAGGCGACCTCTTCTGATCCGATACCCCTGAACTTTGACATCCAAAAGGGTATAACGGACAATGATACCAACGACTTCCTGTTTATCGCACAGCGCTTTTTTAATACTACGCCTTACGATCTTGTAAAACTTGGAGAGGAACATGCAAGAATCGTTCACGGAGGACTTGCCATCCCTATTTTTTACCAAAGAACTGAAGGGATTGGTGTTCGAAGCGCCTGGTATCAAATAAATAAAGGAGAACAGGTTAATGAACCAGGTGACACCAATCCATTCCCTCAGTATTTTATGATTACCCAGGGGCAAGGCTATGCAAAAATTGGGAATGACACTATTGAAGTAAAGAAAAATGAGGCCTACTTTATACCGCCAAATAGCGATCATGTTTTCTGGAATGAACGTGAAGAGCCAATTGTCTATATTTTTCTGGCCTGGGGGAAAGGAGCTTAATCTTATTACCTAAAAATGCGGTTTGGACTCTATCTCCACTGTCGGCATGTGAAGTTGGGCTGCCCCAAATTTTATTGTAACCATAAGCGAACGAATGAAAAGAACACTTGAAGAACAGCGGATTGAATTTTCAAATCAAAAATTCCTTGCGACCCCTTTAGCGGGCTTAATCGTTTGGACGATCATCGGATGCATCGGGGTTTTTTCCTCGGATTTCATAGCTGTATGGGCCATATTTATAGGAACGGGGAGCATCGTTTATTTAGGTCTGTTCCTTTCAAAATTTACCGGTGAAAATTTCCTGGATAAAAGTAAACCCAAAAATGAATTCGATACGCTTTTCCTATTTACCGCGGCCCAGGCCATTCTCGTTTACTCTATTGCCATCCCTTTCTTTCTTCTGGACTATTCTTCCCTGCCTTTGTCTGTGGGAATTCTGACAGGACTCATGTGGCTGCCATTTTCATGGATTATAAAACATTGGGTGGGGATTTTTCATACTTTGACCCGAACGATTTCCATTGTGGCCCTATGGTACCTGTTGCCCGAATACAGGTTTATCGCTATTCCCTTCACCATAGTCGCAATTTATATAGTGACGATTATAATTCTCAATGGTAGAGAAAGGATAGAATATGACACGCGCCAAATGGTATAATGCAAAGTGGATTGGTCACATCTATAAGCAACCCAAAGATCTGGAGCTGTGTGTAAAGCACAACCGGCATCGTGTCCGTTGTGCTTCATTCGTTATAAAGTCAAGCCAGTGATAACTCTTTCTACCTTCGAGCAATTCTACCTCACCATCAAAGGCAACAGGTGGTACTGGTTATTTTCAATTTTCTGTCGGGTGGTATTGGCCTTTGCCTTCATCATTGCCGGGATGGTGAAAATACTTGGGGAAAGATTCGCGAGCGGATTATCTGAGATTCATCCCATGGGTGCTTACCTGACAGCGCTACATCAGACCGGGTATTATTACACTTTTATAGGTATTGCCCAGGTCGTTGCCGCAGTATTGTTGCTCATACCCAGAACGGTGACTATGGGTGCGTTGATTTACTTTCCGATTATTGTCAATATTTGGTTACTCTCTTTTGCCGTTCGTTTTGAAGGTTCATTTGTGACCGCCCCCCTAATGGTCCTTGCCAATCTATACCTCCTTGTCTGGAATTATGACCGGTTGCGTTATATTCTGCCAATCTCAAAGTTTTCAGACCTCGGCATTGTCCAAAAACCTGAGAAATACAATACGAAATTTCCCTTGTTATTCTTCACTGGAGTGGTACTCATTGTAATGGGCACAATTGCTTTTGCCCGTTTCGGGTATGAGGCGATGCCCAGGATTTCACTGGCAGATTGTAAAAAGCAATTTGAAAATGCTCAGAATGGAGCCGCCGGACTTGAATTTTGTGAATGCATACATACCGCCGGACAACCTTTGGATACATGTTTGAAGGCGTTTGAGGATTCGGGGAATTAAATGAAACACCCACATTGGTATGAGTTAGCGAGTTTCAAAAACTCAAAAAAAAATCAAATAATAGGCACTTATTGCTTAACACATTTCAAACCTAACCCATGAACATGAAACATCTAGAAATCACAGTAAGCGTGATCTTACTAAGCCTGGTGGCAACCCCTGTATTTGCCCAGCAGAATGAATTTATTTCAGATTATTCAGAGCGTTTGGAGCAATCCCGGAAATATCTCATAGTGGTTGCGGAAACTATGCCGGAGGAGTTCTATGATTTTAAAGCTGCACCTGAATCGCTGAGCTTTGCCGAGAATTTATTGCATATCGGCTACGCCCTGGACTGGCATAGTCAATCTCTGCTCGGCGGGCGGGAATCACGGGACTGGAATACGGACCGCGTCTATAAGGTCGCCGGCAAATCCAAGGCGGAAATGATCGCGGTTGTCGACGAGACTTTTGATGCCGCCTTAGCGTTGATCAAACAATTCGACCCCGAGGATCTTACGGATCACCTGGACTATTTTGGCCTGGACCGATCTAAAAGACAAATTTTCCTCTTGCTAACAGACCATATCACACACCACAGGGGTCAAATGCTGGTATATATGCGGCTCAATGGGTTGACACCTCCGAGGTACGTGCTGTTTCAATAAGCTTTTACTTCCGTTGACGGTTGCAGGTCAAATTTTCTGCGAATTTGTGTTTTGTTGTGCCTGGGCTCATGGTTCTATATACGTTCATGCTATTTGCCAGGTGAAAAAAGTCGCAGACCACTTTTTATGATTAGCTTCCATTTTGTATTTGCAAATGTGGATAAAAAGTAGTATTATAGTGATATCAAAATAATACTATTATGAAAAATGAAAAACACTTAACGCCCTCCAGTGGCTATGTTATGCTTTTTGTCCTTTTTATCCTTCTATTCGTAATGATTGGGGGGGTAATATTCTTCCGTAATCCTCTGTTTTTGATCATGCTCCCTTTTATTTTGCTGTTTATGAGGGGATTCTTTACCGTAAATCCCAACGGCTCCAAGG
>NZ_JBAVZJ010000076.1:0-2000 GCF_049588695.1 Robiginitalea sp. | reverse complement strand
GTATATTTATGAGCCCCACTGTATTGAGCGCAAGGGCAATCTTATGGGTGTGATCCTTGATTTGTTGCAGGACAAATTCGCCAAGATTGAAAGGTGGTAAGGTAGCATTGGAATCTCCCGAGTGTATTCCACAAGGCTCAATATGCTCCATGATTCCAATAATATGCACCTCTTTACCATCGCAAATAGCATCTGCCTCAGCTTCGATTGCCCCATCGAGGTAGTGATCCAGCAACAGTTTGTTGTTCGGGATTTTTCGCAGTAAATCCACTACGTGGGATTCCAGTTCCTGTTTGTTGATCACAATTTTCATCCCCTGCCCGCCCAGGACGTACGAAGGGCGTACCAGGAGTGGAAAATTCAATTCATCTGCCAGCGCCAGGGCTTCGTCTGCATTTTCCGCAACCCCAAACTGAGGATATGGAATATCGTTTTCCTTCAGCAATCGGGAAAAACTTCCCCGGTCCTCGGCCAAATCCAGGGACTCAAAGCTCGTGCCCATTATAGGAATCCCGTATTTGTCGAGTTTCTCTGCCAGTTTCAGGGCCGTCTGACCTCCGAGCTGAACGATTACGCCCTCCGGCTTTTCATGCAGGATAATGTCGTAGATATGCTCCCAGAAAACAGGTTCAAAATAAAGCTTGTCCGCGGTGTCAAAATCCGTGGAAACGGTTTCCGGATTGCAATTGATCATGATGGTCTCATAGCCGCATTCCGCTGCCGCGAGAACTCCGTGAACACAACAGTAATCGAACTCAATCCCCTGTCCGATCCGGTTGGGTCCGGAACCGAGGACTACAATTTTCTTGCGATCCGTAACCTCACTGTCGTTGGAAACATACCGCTCCCCTTCTGGCGTTTCGATCTCAGCTTCAAATGTGGAATAGTAGTACGGCGTCATGGCTTTAAACTCCGCTGCGCAGGTATCTACCAGTTTATAAACCCTCTTGATCTGCAGGGACATACGCTTCTGGTGGACTTCACTTTCCCAGCAATCCAGCATATGGGCGATCTGACGGTCGGCAAAACCTTTTTGCTTGGCCTCTAGAAGCAGTTCCTTAGGCAGGGTTTCAATGGTATAGGTACTGATTTCCTTTTCCAGTTGGTACAGCTCTTCATACTGCCGCAGGAACCACATATCTATTTTGGTGATCTCGTGGATCCGGCTCAGGGGGATACCGAGTTGGATGGCGTCGTAGATCACAAATACGCGGTCCCAACTGGCGTGGGTAAGTTTCTGAATGATCTGGTCGTACTCCTTATAACCTTTACCATCCGCACCCAGACCATTTCGTTTAATCTCCAGGGATTGGGTAGCCTTATGCAGGGCTTCCTGGAAAGAACGGCCAATACCCATAACCTCACCTACAGATTTCATCTGCAGGCCCAGGGTACGGTCGGCACCTTCGAACTTATCAAAGTTCCAGCGCGGGATCTTAACAATAACGTAGTCCAGGGTGGGTTCGAAAAGGGCTGAAGTAGATTGGGTTATCTGATTGTTTAATTCATCCAGACTATATCCAATAGCGAGTTTTGCAGCCACCTTTGCAATGGGATATCCTGTAGCTTTGGAAGCCAGTGCTGAGGAGCGCGAAACCCTCGGGTTGATCTCAATGGCGATGATATCCTCCTTCTCATCCGGGCTAACGGCGAACTGCACATTACATCCCCCGGCAAAATCCCCGATACTGCGCATCATTTTTATGGCTAGGTCACGCATCCTTTGAAAGGTGGTGTCCGAAAGGGTCATGGCCGGAGCCACGGTTATGGAATCTCCGGTATGAATCCCCATTGGGTCCATGTTCTCAATAGTACATATAATAACAACATTGTCGTTCTTATCGCGAAGGAGTTCCAATTCGTATTCCTTCCAGCCCATCATCGCTTTGTCGATCATTACCTCGTGTATGGGCGAAACCTCCAGTCCGCGGCTCAGGTGTTCGTCAAAGTCTGCAGGGTCATGGACAATAGCTGCACCTGCCCCACCCAGGGTGTAACTC
>NZ_JBAVZJ010000075.1:0-2813 GCF_049588695.1 Robiginitalea sp. | reverse complement strand
CGATCCCGAGATGTTGGGTATTGAGACCTTCAAGGCGGAGAACCTCGGCAATAATGTCCTTATTGTAGGTCACAGCAACACCACTCCCGAAATGGTAAATCGCCTAATAGGAAAAGACCGATATTCCGGAATGGAAGATACAGATAACGGCAGCCTGTTTATCGTAACAGTTGTAGGGGCTGAAACCTCCGTGGTGCGCCTGCACTTTAATTGTAATTGCCCGGAGTAACTTTGATTTTTTCCAATTTAATCAGCGAGAGGAATTCCAGTTCATCCCGGAGAAATAGTGAATCTAACTCGGAAACGGGCAAAGTCCCTGAATACTTGTAATTCCGGTAGTCTACGAACCGAATGCCTCCGACCTCCCGGGCGTTAAAGGCCTCCCTGAAGCGCTTCCCACCCCCATTCGTATGGTATTCATACGCGAGGTAATCCGGATGGAAGGTCTCTGTATTAAACCAGTACACAAAAACATCTTCAAAATCCGTACCTCCTCCTTCCTGGTCGAAAGTCACCTGTATTTTATGATAGTCCGCATCCCCCAACTTCCCAGGGCCCAGGTAAGTCTTATTTACGGCAGCATCGTTTAAGCCTTTGGGCAAATAGGCAAAGTAATGAACCGAGTTCACTGCCTCAGCCAGGCTCAGACTCGTACTGTCCGGCAGACTCTGGATTTGGCCGTCAATCCGACGTTCAAATGAGGAGCCCGACAGCAGGTCTTCAATTCGTGCGGTATCCGTTTCTGTAATTCGCATCAGCACCCGCTTACCTGCTTTGCGATTGAGTCGGTATTCCCGCTCCCGGAAAGTAAAAGATATATCACTGGAGCGGTATAGTTCTCCACCTGAGGCTTCGATGGACTTATCCACGATTATCTGAGGATCCCGGACGGATTCCTTTTTCCCGGTACACCCGAAAACAGAAGTAATTAAGAGTATGATCAGGATTCTGCCCATCGTTTGATTTCTTGAGGATACAAAGGTGCTATATTCTCGGTAAATCGCATAGTGCCCCGACTATAAATCAGAGATGCCCCGAATTTGTACTACTTTTGCCGGGATGGAAAAACGGATTAACATAAAAAATAAGAGGGCCCGGTTTGATTATGAATTTCTGGACACCTATGTGGCCGGACTGGTGCTTTCCGGGACTGAAATAAAGTCCATACGGGAAGGGAAAGCCTCAATATCCGAGAGTTTTTGTGAGTTTAATGAGCAGGGGGAACTCTTTGTAGTCAATATGCAGGTAGACCCTTATAGCCATGGGTCCCACTACAACCACCAACCCAAAGCAAGCCGGAAACTCCTGTTGCAAAAACAGGAACTTAAGAAACTTGGAAAAGCGGTCAAAACCAGTGGTATTACGATAATACCCCTAAACCTCTTTATAAATGAACGCGGACTCGCCAAGGTAAAAATTGCCCTTGCCCGGGGTAAGAAGGAATACGACAAACGGGAAACTATAAAGGACAGGGATTCAAAGAGGCAACTCGACCGGGTCAAAAAGCAATACAATAACTAAAACCTCCCAGAAACGCTCACGGAAAACCAGTGTTTTAGGTATAAAAAGTCCATTCGGTTTTTCAAAACTCTAATTTTTGTCTTCCAGCAAAGGCACAAAGCGAAAGGAGCCACATTCACGCCTTTCAAATTCCTTTTCCGAACTCCGGGTGATCAGCATCATGGTCTGATGGTCCTCCCCCACGGGAATCACGAGTCTGCCGCCAATTTTCAGTTGGGACATCAGGGCTTTGGGAATCCTCGGGGCCCCCGCAGTGACGAGAATACCATCAAAGGGAGCTTCTTCGGGCATTCCTTTGTAGCCATCCCCGAAAACAAACCGCTTGGGCCTATAGCCCATTCTATCAAAAAAAAGTTTTGTTTTTTTAAACAGGTTAAGTTGCCGTTCCACGGTGAAAACCTTAGCTTTCAACTGCAGCAATACGGCCGTCTGGTATCCACTTCCTGTTCCTATTTCAAGGATTTTATCCCCGGGTTTAATCTCCAGGAGTTCAGTCTGGTAAGCCACCGTATAAGGTTGGGAAATGGTTTGGCCCGAAGCAATCGGGAAGGCCTTGTCCTGATACGCATGGTCTTCAAAACCACTGTCCATAAATAAATGACGGGGCACGGCCCGAATGGCCGCAAGAACTTCAGGGCTTTTAATCCCCTTTGAGGCGATCAGATCTACCAGTTGGTTTCGTTTTCCTCTATGCTTTAGTGTATCCTTCAAAGAGATGGGGATTTTCTACGAATTTAGAAAATCCTGAGTATTCTGAAGCTTTTTTAAGGTCTTCCACAGCGGAACAGAAATTAATCCCTTTTCCCCAACGCATATTCAGGCGGGAACCTGACCATTTCTGAGGGGAACTCATAAACTATGATTATTTTTGAAAAAATTCGAAATCACATGTTAAAAGCTGGCGTTCTGGGTGCAGGCCACCTGGGAAAAATTCACCTGAGGTTGCTAAAGGAGTCTTCACGATATGAACTCGTCGGATTTTACGATCCCGATAGTATTCAGGGCAAGGCGGTCTCGGAAGAGTTTGGGATACCTTATTTCGACAATATGAATACCCTCATTGAGTCGGTGGATGTCGTGGATATCGTGACACCTACCCTTTCCCACTACGAATGCGCTAAAAAGGCTATCGCATCGGGCAAACACGTTTTCATTGAGAAACCCATAACCCATACCCAAAAGGAGGCCGAGGAGCTTATCAGCCTGCTCCGGGCCAAAGGCCTGAAAGGGCAAGTAGGCCATGTGGAGCGTTTTAACCCCGCATTTCAGGCAGTAAATCACCTCATCGAAGA
>NZ_JBAVZJ010000074.1:0-4683 GCF_049588695.1 Robiginitalea sp. | reverse complement strand
GAACACCCCCCAAAGACAGCTTCAGTGGTGTGGGAGGCACCTTACAAATGGAAAGACAGCAGCTGGATGCGAAACCGGGAAAAACGAAACAGTCTCGACCAACCCTATTCAGTCTATGAAGTACACCTCGGATCCTGGAGAAAGGGTAAAGACAATACATTTTTGTCCTATAAAGAACTGGCTAAAGAACTGGTGGAGTATGTAAAGGAGATGCAGTTCACCCATGTGGAATTCATGCCCGTTATGGAATACCCCTACGATCCTTCCTGGGGGTACCAGCTTACCGGGTATTTTGCCCCCACCTCCCGTTTTGGAACGCCTGAGGAGTTTAAATTGCTCGTGGACGCCCTCCACCAAAACGACATTGGGGTCATTCTGGACTGGGTGCCCTCTCATTTTCCCGAGGATGCGCATGGGCTGGGTCTTTTTGACGGATCCCACCTCTATGAAAACCCGGACCGCCGTAAGGGGTACCACCCGGATTGGAAAAGCCTGATATTTAACTACGGCAGGAATGAAGTACGTGCCTTTCTGATCAGCAATGCGCTTTTCTGGTTGGAAGACTATCATATCGATGGCCTGCGCGTGGATGCGGTAGCTTCTATGCTCTACCTGGATTATTCCCGGGAAGAAGGGGAGTGGGAACCCAATATTTATGGGGGAAATGAAAACCTGGACGCCATTTCCTTTCTGAAAGAACTCAATTCCGAAGTATACCAAAACTATCCGGGGGTGCAGACCATTGCAGAGGAATCCACTTCCTTTTCCATGGTTTCAAGACCTGTTAGTGCCGGTGGGTTGGGCTTTGGTATGAAATGGATGATGGGATGGATGCACGACACCCTGGAGTATTTTAAGAAAGAACCCGTGTACCGGAGGCACCATCAGAACGATCTGACTTTTAGTATGACCTACGCCTTCACAGAGAATTTTATGCTGCCGTTTTCACACGATGAAGTGGTTTATGGAAAACAGTCCCTCTTATACCGGATGCCCGGGGATGAATGGCAGCGTTTCGCCAACCTTCGATTGCTCTTCGGGTACATGTTTACCCATCCGGGCACGAATCTCGTCTTTATGGGGGCGGAATTCGGGCAGTCTTCCGAGTGGAATTTTCAACAAAGCCTGGACTGGCATTTGCTGGAATACGACTTTCACAAGGGGATTCAAAAGCTGGTTACAGATCTGAACACCCTATACCGTACCTATCCGGCACTCTACGAAAAGCAATTTAGCCCGGAGGGCTTCCAGTGGATCGATTACGGGGATTCTGAAAATTCGGTGCTTACCTATATCCGAAAAGGAAAACTGCCCAAAGACGACCTGATTATCGCCTGTAATTTCACCCCGGTCCCTCGTGAAAATTACCGGATTGGGATACCAAAATCGAGAAAACTTACAGAGGTTTTTAACAGCGATGCCACAGCCTATGGAGGGAGTGGGATTGCAAATGGTTCTGCTAAAGTTTCCAAAAACCCCTGGCACGGGTTTGAACACTCTATCGAGGTAAGCCTGCCGCCGCTTTCGGTAGTGGTTTTCCGGTAAATGGTAAGCGAAAACGTTATAGCTATGATTTGATCGGGGTAGATTTCGGTATTAACGGCTTTTGTATTTCTTTTGTCAGGTTTTAAAATCTTCCCTTAATGATCACCAACACGGAACTCGAGTTTAAAGGCAACCTGTATCCCACCCAGGTAGTCGAATACCGCAAAGACTCAGATAAATATTACTTCACCAGTCAGAATGGCGTAATCCTCGAGATTACGATTCTCAGAAATAGTGCCCTTCGCTTCCGGTATGCGACGGACCATGTATTCGAACCCGATTTTTCGTATGCGATCAGTCCCAACCACAGCAGGGGTTTTGATGAGATACAGGAGGATGAAACCGACGCTGCCTACCTGATTCGCACCTCCAAGATTTGCGTCTTTGTGGATAAAGCGAGCCTTCGGATCCGGATCGAAGACCTGAACGGGAATGTCATCAATGAAGATGAACTGGGTTTTCACTGGGAAGAAAACTACGAATTCGGGGGGAATACGGTAAAAATGAGCAAAGTGGCCCAGGCCGGGGAGTCTTTTTACGGCATGGGCGACAAAGCCACACATACCAATCTGAAGGGAAAAAGGACGCACAACTGGGTTACCGACCAGTACGCCTATGCGAAAGATCAGGATCCCCTCTACAAAGCCGTTCCCTATTACGTGGGCTTGCATAACGACATTGCCTATGGAATTTTCTTTGATAACTCGTTTTGTACCCATTTTGATTTTTCCCACGAAAGGCGAAACATCACCAGTTTTTGGGCAGACGGGGGGGAGATGAATTACTATTTTTTCTACGGCCCGGAAATGCGAAGGGTGGTAAGGGCCTACACAGACCTTACCGGTACCCCGGAACTGCCGCCCCTTTGGGCCCTAGGTTTTCACCAGTCCAAATGGAGTTACTACCCGGAAAGCCGTGTTAAGGAGCTCGCTACAAAATTCAGGAAGCTGCAGATCCCCTGCGATGCGATTTACCTCGACATCGACTATATGGACGGATTTCGTTGCTTTACCTGGGATAAAAACCACTTCCCCGATCCCAAACGGATGATTAGCGAATTGGAAGAAGAGGGCTTTAAGACCGTGGTGATGATCGATCCTGGAATTAAAGTAGACCGGGACTATTGGGTTTACAGGGAAGCTTTGGAAAAAGATTATTTCTGTAAACGGGCCGATGGCCCTATCATGCAGGGTAAGGTATGGCCGGGCCCCTGTAGTTTTCCGGACTTTACCAATCCGGAAGTGCGGGAATGGTGGGCAGAACTCTATAAAGGCCTGATCAAAGATTCGGGGGTTCACGCGGTTTGGAACGATATGAATGAGCCAGCCGTGATGGAGGTGCCCGGGAAAACAGCTCCCCTGGATACCCGTCACGATTACGACGGGCACCCCTGCAGCCACCGTAAGGCGCATAACATCTATGGAATGCAAATGGTGCGTGCCACCTATGAGGGCGTAAAGAAATACGTGTTTCCTAAACGACCCTTTGTGATCACGCGGGCCGCTTATTCCGGAACACAGCGATTCTCCAGTACGTGGACCGGAGACAATGTGGCGACCTGGGAACACCTTTGGATTGCCAATGTACAAGTACAACGCCTCTGTATGAGTGGGATGTCGTTTTCTGGTTCGGATATTGGCGGGTTTGCCGAACAGCCTAATGGGGAACTCTTTGCCCGATGGGTGCAACTGGGTATTTTCCACCCGTTTTGCCGGGTGCATTCAAGCGGGGACCACGGAGACCAGGAACCCTGGTCCTTCGACGAGGAGGTGACGGGGATCGTACGTAAATTTATCGAATTGCGCTATCAACTGCTCCCTTACCTCTACACGATGTTCTGGAAGTACGTCAAGGAAGGTGTGCCGATGTTGAAGTCCCTGGTGTATTACGATCAACTGGACCATCAGACCCATTTCAGGACAGACGAGTTTATATTTGGCGAACAGATTTTGGTTTGCCCTATTCAGGAACCTAATGCGAAAGGTCGGAGGATGTACGTACCCAGGGGAAAATGGCACAATTACTGGACCGGGGAAGTCGTGGATGGTGGCATGGAAAAGTGGGTGGCCGCCGACATCGATAAGATTCCGATTTTCGTTAAGGCCGGGGCCATTATTCCGAAATACCCGGTTCAGCAATATGTGGGGGAAAAGGACATCGAAGAACTTACCCTAAACGTCTATTACGTGGAGGGTATTGAGCAATCCACGGTTTACGAAGACGGGCAGGACGGCTATGACTATAAAAAAGGGGAATACAGCCTTCGGAACTTTAAACTCACCGGAAAAGGCAAAGAACTGATTATTCAACAGTTCAAGGACGGCACTTATATTACGCCTTACACTACCTTGAGAATCAACTTTATCGGGTTGCCTTTCCGGATTAAGAAGATACAGGTAGACAACGAGGCTGTAACCCAAAAAGATGTACAGCTCAATGGAAACAATACCATTGTTGTGGACAAAAATTTCAGCTCTCTGGTGATTAAATAGTGCAAAGACTTCTTTACTTTTAGGGGTGTTTTAAATTTGGACAGAACATGAAAAAAGTAGGATTCCTTATCATCCTCATCTGTTGCATGGGGTGTAAAACCAATCCGTTTACAGGAAAAAGCACGCTGAACATGTATCAGAACAGCGATATGTTCCCAACGGCCTTTGCACAGTATGATGCGTTCTTAAAATCCAATTCAGTTGTAAAAGGAACCGCAGATGCCAAAAAGATTACAGAAGTCGGACAGCGAATTGCCAGGGCCGCGGAACGGTGGTTAAGCGCAAACGGCTACCCGGAATACCTGCGCGACTACCGCTGGGAGTATACCCTTGTTGAGGATAAAACCGTCAATGCCTGGTGTATGCCGGGCGGAAAGATCGTTTTTTATACCGGAATACTTCCCATTTGCCAGGATGAAACGGGAATCGCCGTAGTTATGGGTCATGAAGTTGCACATGCCCTGGCAGATCACGGAGCCCAGCGTATGACGGCTCAAAGCTTACAACAAGCGGGTTTGCTTGCGGGAAATGTGGCACTTCAAAAAGACTCGGACAGGGCTTTGTTTAACACGGCTTATGGGGTTGGGTCCTCAGTGGGTGTGATGCTGCCCTTTAGCAGGAGCCATGAAACCGAGGCGGATAAAAT
>NZ_JBAVZJ010000073.1:0-1774 GCF_049588695.1 Robiginitalea sp. | reverse complement strand
GGGTCGCCCCGTGAAAGGTTTTAAATTCAGGGATGCGGGAAGTCCAATCCGTACAGCTCCGGAACACTTCAGGTTCGGCAGTCGGGATTATTTGGTTTTTCAGCTGGAAAACGGGGAACTCAAGATTCTGAACCGGGTGGGAGATAACCGCATCTCGGTAAAAGAGCGTTTCGAATTCTCGGCAAACAAAGTATTCGGCTACCGCAACGGGTTTGCCTTTACGGATCGCAAAGGCAACCTGATCCGCATCGATACCCGGGGAAAGGTTTCACGTACATCACTCAACCTCAGTCCGGACCATGGCATGGATGCCAGTACTAAAACCATGACCCTTATGGACGACAATCGCTTTCGTGTAAAGTCCAATGAAAAGGAATTGGAACTCGGGGTCTATACCCCGCCGCAGCTCTTTTACATTAACGATATTATTTACGTGGCAGTAACGGACCTCCAAAGCCAGCAGGTTCATGTGTTTAGAAGCACTGCCGCGGCGCTCGCTGGTTTTCCCGTCGAAGGAAGTGGCCTTACGGACATGGCCGATATGGACAACGACAGGAAGGTGGAACTGCTAACCCCCTATCGCAAAAACAGTATTCGGGTATACCGGGTGGGGCGTTAGAAAGGTGGGTTAGAAAGCCGGTTACTGAGGCGCCTGTTTCTCTGAAGCCCCTACCTGAAATAAATCTTCGAAATGGGTTTTTAAGCGGGTTTTCACCTCCGACATCGGCACATGCCGCCCCAGTTCCCTGCTCAGGGAGGTAACCCCTTTATCTTGTATACCACAGGGAATCATCAGGTCAAAATAAGAAAGGTCTGTATTGACGTTCAGGGCAAACCCATGCATGGTTACCCAGCGACTGGCCCGTACGCCCATGGCGCAGATCTTTCGGGCCTTTGAAGTACCCACATCCAGCCAAACCCCTGTTTCCCCTTTGGAACGTGCAGCCTGCAGGCCGTAATCCTCCAGTGTAAGGATCACCATTTCCTCTAAAAACCTTAAGTATTTATGGATGTCTGTAAAAAAATTGTCCAGATCCAGGATGGGGTATCCGACAACCTGTCCGGGACCGTGATAGGTAATATCCCCTCCCCTGTTGATCTTGTAAAACTTCGCCCCGCGTTCGGAGAGCTGCTGCTCAGATACCAGTAAATTGGTCAGATCCCCGCTTTTTCCAAGGGTGTAAACGTGAGGATGCTCCACAAAAAGGAAATAATTGGGTGTGGGCAAGCCGTTTCCCTTTCTGCGGTTCTGAATTTTTATATCCAGGATTTCCTGAAAGCGCTCCTCCTGGTACTCCCACACTTGTTTATAGTCTCTGAAGCCCAGATCTTCGAAGGTAATCTCTTTGTTCATAGCGCAAAGATACGGAAGATTAATTGGGATTGTTGAGGATCACCAGCGCTGCGATCACACCCGGCACCCAGCCGCACAGGGTAAGGAGAAAGACAATAAGAAATGAGCCACATCCCTTACCGATGACCGAAAGGGGCGGAAAAATGATGGCTAGTAAAACACGTAGGACACTCATGGAGGGAACTTCTGCTATTTTCTTATTAGTAGTCCCAAAAAGGATTTCGTTACATTTTCGTCTACTTTTGATAAAGTTTGATATGCAGATGAAACTTTTAGTTACGGTTCTATTCCTCTTGGGCACTGGGTTTCTTCACGCGCAATATTATTTCTCAGGAAAACTGGATTCCAGTGCAGCCGGGAAGACGGTTTACCTATCCCTGATTCAAGATTATAGAAAGATCTCACGGCCCTATTCGGATC
>NZ_JBAVZJ010000072.1:0-4840 GCF_049588695.1 Robiginitalea sp. | reverse complement strand
CCCGTTCTTTTGGTAAAGCGGGAATCACCTCCTTTGTTATTGCTCCCGGATTTACACGTACCGCCATGGCTGATTCTTTCATCGCCAGCCATGGAGAAGCTTTACTATTAGATGAGATTGCCTTGCCTGAACTCACCCGGCCATCCCATATTGCACCTTTCACAGCGTTTATATGTAGCGGGCAGATGGACCATGCCACAGGTACAGTTATTGACTTTAATGCGGGGAGTTATATGCATTAAAAGTAGGGAGAAGGAACAGTTCCAGGTTCAATTGTTTAAACATTTGTTAAGAGAATTGAACAAAATAAAGAGATGTTGTATCTTTCTCCAAAAGTTCTTTGATTCTATAGACCGGAAGAAAAATCCCCTTCTATCTCAAAAGCGCTCACAGCTGTTTTCAAGTATAAGGGAAAGCTGAAAATTCCGGTTTCAGATTCTGGAGCGATTTTTGATTAAACCTTTAAAAAAAACGGAAGACTATGGAGTTACTACTGCAGAAAGCCGAGGAGTTTGAAAGCCGGAAATGGTCCAGAATCACTACTAGTGAACGCGTTCAGGCTTCCCGTGAATTAAAAGATCTGATCCTGGAGATCAATGAAGTATATAAGAAATCACGTGATCAGCACTTAATGGAAGTGATGAAACGATTGACGACCATTAAAAAGAAAGTTGAGAAAAGACTGAAAATGCGGATCGACGTATAAGTTGAATCGGGATTTAAATTGCTATGAAAAAAAATACCGCCTTTTTGGGCGGTATTTTTTATGGATATAGGGAAACTTTTTATTTGAGAAGTACTCCTTATTTAGGAAGCACTACTGAATCGATAACGTGGATCACTCCGTTTGACGCAGCAACATCCGTAGCTGTGACTTTGGCCGAATTTCCATTGGCATCCTTTACCATTACCGCACCATCGACTAAACTCAGAGTGAGTTTTTGCCCGTTTGCAGTTTGTACTGAAAATGCATTGTTGTTGCTTTGAATCGCTTTAACGACATCAGCAGCCATAAACTTACCTGCCACTACATGGTAAGTAAGCACATTTTTCAGTCCTTCTTTATTTTCGGGCTTTAAGAGTGTTTCCACCGTTCCGTCAGGTAGTTTTGCAAAGGCGTCATTGGTTGGGGCAAAGACTGTGAAAGGCCCTGCACTTTCCAAAGTTCCTACAAGGTCGGCTGCAGCAACCGCTTTTACCAGGGTAGAAAATACTTCATTACTGCTGGCTACACCTACAATAGTAGGAGTTTGTACTTCAATACGTACGGGCTGATTCGCTTTTTCCGATGTGGCAGCCATTTCATTTCCCTGGGCACTAACGACGGAGGCGACTCCGATAAAAGCAAGGAAAAGGGTTGATTTTAAAAATTTCATTTGATCTAGTGTTTTAAGATTAGGAAGCGAAAGTAGACAATGAATTCAAGGAGAAGTATTAAATATTGTCTAAATATTTAGATAAATAGTTAAACATTATACAATATTGGCCCAAATATATGCACTCCTGATAATGAAAGCACCATTCGTCAAAAAACAACCAGATCTTTCTATAGATGTCCAATTAATAATATCTTTAGAAAAACGGATTTAGAACACTATCAAAATACATTGAAAACTATGAGCACCAAAATAACCGCCTATGGAACCCAGGCTGCAGACGCCAACCTCGAAAAAATGAGTATAAACCGGAGAACTCCGGGGAAACGCGATGTGCATATTGAAATCCTCTATTGCGGAGTCTGCCACAGTGATATACATACCGCGAGAAACGAATGGTTAAATTCCACCTATCCCGTGGTTCCCGGCCATGAGATTATCGGAAGAGTACTTGAAGTGGGTTCAAAGGTGAGGCGCTTTGATACCGGGGATTTGGTCGGCGTGGGGTGTATGGTGGATTCTTGTGGAGATTGCCCCTCCTGCAAAAGGGATCTGGAGCAATTTTGTGAAAATGGCTGTACCTGGACCTATAATAGTCCGGAACCTCATTTTGGACGCACTTACGGAGGCTATTCCACCCATATTGTCGTAGATCAGGATTTTGTACTCAAAATCCCTGAAAACATTGATGTACGTGGTGCAGCTCCGTTGCTCTGTGCTGGAATTACGACCTGGTCTCCATTAAAACACTGGAAGGTTGGCCGAAAAGACCGGGTAGGGGTAGTCGGCCTTGGGGGCCTTGGGCATATGGGGATTAAATTTGCCAATGCCCTTGGGGCACATGTGGTCATGATCACCCGTTCTCCGGACAAAGCAAGTGATGCCGAGGCGTTGGGAGCACACGAAGTCCTTATTTCCACAGATGCCAAAGCAATGCAGGCCCAGGCCAATTCGTTTGATTTTATTCTCAACACTATCCCGGTCGGCCACGAGATGGATCCATATATTGGATTGCTCAAAATTGATGCGACCATGGTTCTGGTAGGGGCGGTGGAACCCCTAAAACCCTTTCACGGGGGTGGGGTGATGATGGGTCGTAAACGCATAGCCGGTTCCCTGATCGGCGGTATTGCAGAGACCCAGGAGATGTTGGATTTCTGCGGGAAACACAACATCGTTTGCGATGTGGAAATGATCGGGATGCCGGAGATCAATCAGGCCTATGAGCGGGTGGTGGCCTCAGATGTCAAATACCGTTTTGTCATCGATATGCAGTCGTTAAAAGAATAGCGGCGGATGGCCTTTGTCGAAACCCCCGTCTATCTCATTTTTGTCCTCTCTGTCGTCCTTTTCTTATCCGAATGGGCGAGTCGGAAACCCCGGTTTAAAGCTTTTGGAATCGCCCTGCTGGTCCTGGTCCTTGGAGCCGTTTTCTCCAATGTGGGCCTGTTGCCCAGCCAGGCTAACCCCACATATGATTTTATTTTTGAATACGTCGCCCCGGCTTCACTTTTCCTGATGCTCCTTGACGTAAACCTCACCCAACTCAAAAAGACGGGTCTTCCCATTTTAATCCTCTTTCTGCTTGGAAGCCTGGGAACTGTACTGGGTGTTTTTACAGCAACACTCGTTATAAAGGACGGTCCTTTGTTCGAAGGGCTCTATCCCGCCCTGGCCGGAATGTTGGCCGGCACATACACCGGGGGAAGTATCAATTTTAATGCTGTTGCCCTTCATTACAGGGTGATGGACCAGGGCCTGGTTTATACCAGTGCAGTAGCTGCAGATAATGTGGTAACCACATTGTGGTTTTTTGTAACCATTGCCGTCCCGGTTTTTCTTGGGCGCTGGTTTCCCCTTAAAAAATTCAAACCACGTAACCCCGATGCAGCAAAGACTCCGGAAGCAGGTAATCTCGAAATCGTGGAAGATGACTCCGCGCGTTTAAATATTCAAAGCCTGTCCCTCTGGATTGGATTGAGTGCCCTGGGATTGTTGCTCACAGCCATACTGACCGATTTTTTTAAGGCACAGGGCTGGAATATCCCGGGAATGATTGTGATAACCACCCTGGCGTTACTCCTCGCTCAAATCCCTGTGCTGCACCGTCAAAAAGGGAATATGTTCCTCGGGAGTTGGGGCGTTTATCTGTTTCTGGCTGTCGTCGGTGCCTTTTGCGATTTCAACGCCCTGGGGGAAGCCGGAGCCCTGGCTTTGTTACTGCTGGGCTTTATTGGAATAACGATGCTGGGGCATGGGCTGGTGGTCTTTTTGGGATGCTATTTACTGAAGTATGACTGGGATATGGCAGCCATAGCCTCCCAGGCGAATGTCGGGGGAGGGACCACAGCTATGGCACTGGCCAAGAATTTTGGGCGAAATGAACTCATACTGCCCTCCATCCTCATTGGCTCCCTTGGAAATGCCCTGGGCACTTACCTCGGGTTTATGGTTGCCGGGCTACTCTGATACCCGCTGATTTTCGTTCAGGACGACACTTTTTGAAACGGAATAACGTATTATTGCCACATGGAAAACCGATCGCAACTTCCTCTAATTATCGGGGCATTTTTTGCCATTTATGTGATCTGGGGCTCCACCTATCTCCTCAACAAAATCGCTGTGGCACAGCTCGCTCCATTTATGCTGGCGGGGTTCCGGTTTCTGGTGGCGGGTATTTTGATATTTGGTATTGCCCTGGCCCTGGGTAAGTCCCTTCGTATCACCAAACGGCAGTTTTACAATGTGACCCTGGCCGGGTTCCTGTTCCTGAGTTTCGGAAATGGCACTGTCGTCTGGGCCCTGAAGTACGTGGACAGTAATTTTGCGGCCCTGGAAATATCGGCCCAACCCCTGGTCATCCTCCTTATGATGTGGCTTTTGCAAGGCAAGAAAATCCAACCCATGTCTTTGGTGGGAGTTGCCCTGGGAATTCTTGGAATCTATTTGCTGATCAACCAAAACACTGTGGTACAGCAGGAGAATTCGCTCCTGGGGATTGCAATGATATTTTCAGCCATGCTCGCCTGGGGATACGGCAGTTTGTTTGTGGGTAAGGCAGACCTGCCTTCCAATTATTTTGTCAATACGGGATATCAAATGATCACGGGAGGGGTCATCCTTTGTTTTATGAGCCTGGCCTTTGGGGAAAAGTGGCTTCCCCTGCGGTACTGGGAGGTGGATACCTCCTGGGCCATGGTACTCTTAATTGTGTTTGGAAGCATCGTAGCCTTTACCTCTTTCAACTACCTGCTCAAAGTTGTTTCACCTGAAAAAGTGGCTACAAATACCTATGTAAACCCAATTGTCGCCATGTTTTTGGGCTGGTATTTTCTTGGTGAATCCATTTCCGCCCAATCTATAACAGCTGCAGTCATCTTACTCACAGGAGTGTATTTTATCAATACAAAAAAGAAGATAGCAGGCCTTCGCCGGTTTCGCAGATAGCGGGTTACGCCTTTGGG
>NZ_JBAVZJ010000071.1:0-1957 GCF_049588695.1 Robiginitalea sp. | reverse complement strand
CCCATTTTGTGGTAATATACCTTGTGCTGATCTGTTTTGGCCGAAAGCTCACTGCCTTTTGGCTTGTCATAACTGGAGTAGTAAAAGCCTTCCTGTCCCTTCCAGGAAATACCGGAGAATTTGATATCCACAAGGGTATCCTCCATAATCTCCATACGCTCTGCATGCATTACAATTATTTTCCTCCAGTCGCTACCCCCTTCGGAAATCGAATAGGCCGCGAGGCTTCCGTCTTTTGAAAAACTCAGCCCGGAGAGGGAAGTCGTCCCGTCTTCGGAAAAAGTATTGGGGTCCAGAAAAACCTCCGGAGGCCCTTCTCCAACCCGTCGATACAGCACCGATTGGTTTTGGAGGCCATCGTTCTTGTAGAAATAAGTATAGGCCCCTTCTTTAAAAGGGGTACCGAGTTTTTCGTAATTCCAGAGTTCTTCAAGACGGCTCTTAAGGGTTTCCCGGTAAGGGATTTTGTCCAGAAATGAAAAGGTCACCTTATTTTGTGCCCCGACCCAGGATTCCGTTTCAGCGCTCCGGTCATCTTCAAGCCATCGATAGGGATCAGGGACCGCTGTCTCGAAGTAGGTGTCTACAGTATCAACCTTAGGGGTTTTGGGATAGTCCAGGGCCATTTTTGAGTTTGATTTGTTTTCGCAGGACAACAGGATACTCCCGAAGGCCGCGATTGCGATAAGACGTTTCATTATTCCAGGATTTACACGCCTAAAATAGGGATTAAAACCACTTAGAAAGGCCATTTTCACTGGGTTTAACACATCTTTAAGCCCCCTTTATCGGCCCTCCTTATCCACCAGGTATTCTGCAATCTGTACGGCATTGGTGGCCGCACCTTTTCTGAGGTTGTCTGCCACGACCCAAAGGTGGAGGGTGTTGGCCTGGCTTTCATCCCTGCGAATTCGCCCGACAAATACCTCGTCTTTCCGGTGGGCGGTCAGGGGCATGGGGTAGAGGTTTTGGGAAGGGTTATCCTGAAGGACAACCCCGGGGGTTTCCCGGAGGATTTCACGGACTTGTTCAAGGTTGAAATCCCGGTGAAACTCGATATTTACTGATTCCGAATGTCCTCCGGCAGTGGGGATACGTACGGCGGTCGCCGTTATCGAAAAGGTGCGGTCATCGAGGATTTTCTGAGGTTCCCGTGCCAGTTTCATCTCTTCCTTAGTATAGCCGTTCTCCTGGAAGACATCACAGTGCGGAAGCGCATTTTTATAGATAGGATGGGGGTATGCCATCTTCCCTTCAACCCCGGCCACTTCATTTTCGAGTTGTTGTACTGCATCGACCCCCGTTCCTGAAACCGATTGATAGGTAGAGACCACTACCCGCTTGAGCCCGTATTTTTGATGCAGGGGAGCCAGGACCATCACCAGTTGAATGGTAGAGCAATTCGGGTTGGCAATAATCTTGTCAGAAGCCTGAAGCAGGGAGGCATTGATCTCCGGAACGATTAATTTGATATCCGGATCCATCCGCCAGGCTGAGGAGTTGTCGATAACTGTAGTGCCCGAGGCGGCAAATTTGGGCGCCCATTCCAGGGAGGTCGCTGCACCGGCCGAAAAAAGGGCGATATCCGGCTTGGCATCCAGGGCTTGTTGCAATCCGATCACAGGGATTTCCTCCCCGGAGAACGGGAGTTTTTTTCCGATGGATCGCTCAGAAGCTACAACCAGCAATTCATCCAGGGGAAACTTCCGCGCTTCCAGCACCTCTAACATGACCTCCCCGACCATACCGGTGGCTCCTACTACCGCGACTTTCATACCTTTTATATTTGTCGGTAAAAGTAGTCAAGCCGCCCGTTCTGTCAAAGCCCGTTGATTATTTGGCCATACCTTGCTTCTTTGATCTTTAAATCTCGCATGGCCGTTTGAGATAAAAAAACCGCTTCGGAATCCCGAAGCGGTTTAAGGTTAATAATAGCTGTGGTGCAGCGGCAATTGCG